>JBAUUA010000568.1:0-1527 GCA_049582465.1 Bradyrhizobium sp.
CACCTGTCATGGCGCCCGCGATGGCGCCGCCCCCAACGGCGCCCGCCGCGCCTCCGAGCCCGGATTTTTCCGCGCTCGAACGCCATTTGTTCAAGATCACGAGCCAGATCGAGGCGCTGCAGCGTCCCGACGGGATCGAGCAATCGATCGCCGCGTTCCGCACCGAATTGGCGGAGATCCGCACCGCCATCACCGAGGCGATGCCGCGCCGGGCGATCGAATCGATCGAAAACGAAATCCGCTCGCTGTCGCGGCGCATCGACGACACCCGCCAGAACGGTATCGACGCCAAGGCGCTGGCCGGCATCGAACAGGCGTTGGGCGAAATCCGCGAAGTGCTGCGCTCGCTGACGCCGGCGGAGCAACTGGCCGGCTATGACGAGGCGATCCGCAATCTCGGCGCCAAGCTCGATTTGATCCTGCGCGCCAACGACGATCCCTCCACGGTGAAGCAGCTCGAAGGCGCCATCGCCGCGCTGCGCGCCATCATCTCCAATGTCGCCTCCAACGATGCGCTGGCCCGGCTCAGCGACGACGTCCACACGCTGTCGTCCAAGGTCGACCAGCTCGCGCGCGCCGGCAACAACAGCGATTCCTTCGCGGTGCTCGAACAGCGCATCGCGGCGCTGACCTCGACGCTGGAAACCCGCGAACGCGCCGCGGCGAACGAGAACACCGACCAGCTCGAAAGCGCGTTGCGCGCGCTGTCCGACCGCATCGACCGCATGCCGGTCGGCACCGACAACGCATCGGCTTTCGCCCATCTCGAGCAGCGCGTGTCCTATCTGCTCGAACGGCTGGAAGCCTCGACCGACAACCGCCCCTCGCTCGATCTCGGACGGGTCGAGGCCGGGCTGCACGACATTCTCGGCTATCTGGAAAACCAGAATGCGGCGTTGCTGGCCCAGGACCGCCGCGCCGCCGCCGAGCCCACCGACTCCGGCCTGATCGATATCGTCAAGCGGGAATTGACCGACCTCCGCTTCAACCAGACCGAAGCCGGCCGCCACACCCAGGATTCGCTCGAGGCCGTGCACAACACGCTCGGCCATGTGGTCGACCGGCTGGCGATGATCGAAGGCGATCTGCGCGCGGTTCGCGCCCAGCCGGTTGCGCCGCCGCCGGAAGCCGCCATGGCGCCGCAGGCCGCCACCCCGCGCGGTGCACCGCCGCCGCAGGCAAAACCCGAATTGCCCACTCCCGCCGCGGCACAGGAACCATTCGCCGCGGCTCCGCGGGAATTCCAGGCCGTGCCGCCGCCGGTGCCGGCCGTAACCGTGGTGACGCCGCGCGCCATCAGTGAAATTCTCGAGCCGCATGCGCAGGCGCGCACCCTGATCGAGCCGGACCTGCCGCCGGATCACCCGCTCGAACCTGGCACGCGGCCGACCGGCCGCACCGCCTCGCCGGCGAAACGCATCGCGGCTTCGGAAAGCGCCATCAGCGAGATTCCCGCGGCCGGCCGCGAGAAGGGCAGCGAGAAGGTCAGCACATCAAGCTTCATTGCCGCCGCCCGCCGCGCCGCGC
>JBAUUA010000569.1:0-4491 GCA_049582465.1 Bradyrhizobium sp.
CCGGTGGTGCCCGCGATCAACAGATGCGGCATGCGGGCGAGATCGACGATGATGGAATCGCCGCCGATGTTCTTGCCGAGACACAGCGGGAGCTTCGCGACCGTTTCGGCGTAGTCCTTGACCGCCAGCAATTCGCGCAGATAGACCTTTTCACGATGCGGGTTCGGCAGTTCGATGCCGATGGCGTTGCGGCCGGGAACCACCGCGACGCGCGCTGACAGCGCGCTCATCGAACGGGCGATATCGTCGGACAGCCCGATCACCCGCGACGACTTGATGCCGGGCGCGGGCTCGAGTTCGTACAGCGTCACCACCGGGCCCGGATGCGCCTTGACGATCTCGCCGCGGACGCCGAAATCGCCGAGCACGCCTTCCAGCGCGCGCGAGTTGGAATCGAGCTCCGACCGGCTGAGCGGCTGGCGGTCGGAAGCCTTCGGCGCGGTCAGCACGGAAATCGGCGGCAGTTCGAAGCGGTCGGTGGATTTGCGCGACGGCGTGCGGGCGGCGGGCTTCTTGCGTGGCGCACGGGCAGGCTCCTCCTCGTCTTCCTCCTCGTCCTCTTCGGCTTCGGTGGATTCTTCGTCAGCGCGCGGAGCCAGCGATGGTCCGGCGCGGCCGAGGCTGGGTTCGTGGCGTTCGAACGAAAGCGAACGCGGCGCCGGCGCGCTTGCGACCAGCGAGCTGTATGTCAGGGCGAGCAGCCGCCACAGCCGCGCCTTCGCGCTCATCAGGGCATGAAACGCCCATCCCAGCGAAACCGAGGCGCCGTCCTCATCTTCCTCGAACGGCGCGTCGTCGTCCTCGATCTCGGCCAAATCATCTTCCTGCGGCCGCGAACCCATGCCGCTCGCGAACAGGAATGCAGCGGTCCCGGCGGCGAAAAGCAGGGTTCCGAGCACCAGGCGATAGAGGAAACCGGGTGGGCCGAACACCACGGCAGGCGCGCGCACCAGCGCGTCGCCGACGACGCCGCCGAGCCCGGTCGGCAGCGGCCACGCGCCGCCATGCGGCCAGCAGCTGGCAAAGCCCGCCGAGATCACCGTGCAGAGGATCCAGCAACCGAGCCGCAGCGCTTCGCGGTCGAAGGCGCGATGGGTCAGCATCCGCCAGCCCCAGATGGCGATGGGCAGGATCAGCATGATCGAGCCGAGGCCGAGTATCTGCATCAGGAGATCGGCGCCGATCGCGCCGGGATAGCCGACGACGTTGCGGATTGCGCGCGACGTCGCATGGCTGAGGCTCGGGTCCTGCACCGACCATGTCATCAGCGCCGCCGCGGCCACGCCGGTAAGCGCGATCAGGCCCAGTCCTGCGAGTTCGCGCAGGCGTCGCGCCAGGGCTTCGCGGATCGCGGCCGGCAACTGGCCGACCAGGGGAATGACACGTTCGATCGCCGGCATGCTCATGGGCCTTCGCGACTAATCCAGAGTTTCCACCAGCCGGTGCAACGCCTCGGCCGTCGTTTCGCTGTCCGCGACCAGCGCCAGGCGAATATAGCCGGCGCCGGGATTGCTTCCGTCCTGTTGCTGTCGCGCCAGATAGCTTCCGGGCACCACGCGCACGCCGGCATCCCTGTACAGCTTCACCGTCGCCGCCTCGTCGCCGCCGCGCTCCGACACATCGAGCCAGACGCAGAAGCCGCCGGCCGGCCGGCGATAGCCATAACGATTGCCGAGGATCTGGTCGGCGAGATCGAATTTCATCCGGTAGAGGCGGCGGTTCTCCTCGACATGCGCCTCGTCGGCATAGGCGGCGATCGCGACGTGTTGTAGCGGCACCGGCACCTGGGGCGCGGCGACATTGCGCAGCTCGTGAAACATGGCGAGAAACTTGCTGTCGCCGGCCGCAAAGCCGACCCGCATGCCCGGCAGGTTCGAGCGCTTCGACAGCGACTGGAACGCGACCGCGTTGGTGAAATCAGGCCCGGCGCATTCGAGCATGCTGCCGGGCGCTTCTTTGGTGTAGATCTCCGAATAGCATTCATCGCTCAGGATCATGAAGCCGTGGCGATCGGCGAGTTTTTTCAAGCGGCCGAAATAGTCCTTCGAGGCGACGGCGCCTTGCGGATTGGCCGGCGAGGCGATGTAGATCGCCACCGTGCGGGCGAGCGTGGCATCGTCGAGCGAATCGAGGTCGGGCAAGAATCCGTTGGCGAGCGTGGTCGGCAGATAGATCGCCTCGCAGCCCGCGGCGCGCGCGCCCGCGGCATAAGCCGGATAGAACGGGTTCGGGATCAGGATCGCGGGCCTGCCCCTGCGCTCGCCGACATAGCGTGCCGCGGTCAGGGCAGCGAAAAACAGCCCCTCGCGGCTTCCGTTGAGCACCAGGAGCTCGGTCTCGGGATCGACCGGCCGCGGCATCCGGAACCGGGTGGAAAGCCAGGCCGCCGCCGCCCGCCGGAACGGCTCGATCCCCTTGGCGATGGGATAGCGGCCGAAGTCGGCGATGTGTTTGGCCAATACCGGGCCGACGAACGCCGGCACGGGGTGCTGCGGTTCGCCCAATGAAAGCGTAATCAAGGGCTTACCAGGCTGGTACGGGGCCAGCAATTCGGTCAGCCGGGCGAATGGCGAGCGCTCGCTTTCCTGTTGGCCGGCGCTCTCTGGCGCACGGGATGAAGCGGTCATTGCCATACTCTAAAGCGCCAGCACTGTTGGGCAGCCGATCGCGATGCGCGGCCGGCCAGAAACGGATCAAACCACCATAGATACGGCGAGGTTAAGACGCGATTAACCATCGACCGCCGGCGTCGTCCAGACCCTGAATTGGCGCAAAAAGAAAGGGGCTCCAACTTGCGCTGGAGCCCCTCAACGGTCAGGGCATTGCCGGGTATGTGCCCGAACCGTAGTTCTGGGCGCGACCATCGCGAGACGATCGCGCCCCGGGAGAACTCAATAGTTGTAAGCGCGCTCGCCGTGATCGGTAATGTCGAGACCTTCGCGTTCCGCTTCCACGGAGGGACGAAGACCGACGATCACGTCGACGAACTTGTAGAGAATCGCCGATCCAATGCCGGACCAGAGCAACGTGGCCCCGACCGCCTTGCCCTGCGAGATCATCTGGGCGACGAAGTCGTAGGTGCCGGCGTTGTTGCCGGTGATGTTGGTGTAGTCGGTGATGCCGACGCCACCGAGGGCGGGATTGACCAGGATCCCGGTGCCGAGCGCACCGATGATCCCGCCGATGCAGTGGACGCCGAACACGTCGAGGGCGTCGTCATAGCCGAGGGCGTTCTTCACCGCGCTGACGAAGAACAGGCAGACCGGGGAGACGACCAGGCCCAGCACCAGCGCGCCGATCGGGCCAGCAAAGCCCGAAGCCGGCGTGACCGCAACCAGACCCGCGACCGCGCCGGAGCAGATGCCCAGGAGCGAGGGCTTGCCCTTGACGATCCATTCGCAGAGCAGCCAGGACAGCGCCGCACCCGCGGTGGCCACCATGGTGTTGACGAAGGCCAGCGCCGTCACGCCGTTGGATTCGAGGTTCGATCCGGCGTTGAAGCCGAACCAGCCCACCCACAGCAGCGAGGCGCCGATCATGGTCATGGTCAGCGAATGCGGAGCCATCAGGTCCTTGCCGTAACCGGTACGCTTGCCGATGATCAGCGCGCCCACCAGACCGGCGATGCCGGCGTTGATGTGCACGACCGTGCCGCCGGCGAAGTCGAGGGCGCCTGCGCCGGCGAGCCAGCCGACCGCACCCGTGACGTCGTCGAGCTTGGCCTGGGCCGCCGTCTTGGCCGCAGCATCCGTCGCCGCGGCAAGCGCCTTGGCAGCAGCTGCGACGTCATCCGGAGCGGCGACGTACCAAACCCAATGCGCGATCGGGAAGTAGACGAAGGTGACCCACAGCAGGATGAACAGCATCACCGCCGAGAACTTGATGCGTTCGGCGAAGGCGCCGACGATCAGGGCCGGGGTGATCATCGCGAACGTCATCTGGAACACGAAGTAGGCGAGTTCCGGAATGACGACGCCGTTGGAGAAGGTCGCCGCCGTCGAATTGGCGTCGACGCCGTGCAGGAACGCCTTGGAGAGACCGCCGATCCAGGGCGTCATGCTGCCGCCGTCGCTGAAGGCCAGCGAGTAGCCGTAGAGCGTCCAGACCACGCCCACCATGGAGACGATCGCGAACACCTGGGTCAGGACGGAGGCCATGTTCTTGGTGCGGACGAGACCGCCATAGAACAGCGCAAGGCCGGGAATCGACATCATCAGAACGAGCGCGCTGGATACGAGCATCCAGGCGGTGTCGCCCTTGTTGGGAACGGGCGCTGCGGCCGCTGCGGCGGGTGCCGCATCCTTTGCCGCGTCGGCTGCTGCCGGTGCAGTCTGGGCAAGCGCGGCATCGGCGAAGCCGATGGCGCAAAGCCCCGCCAGAATTGCGAGGGCGGCCAATCCCGCGCTGTTGGGACGCTTAAACGTCATTTGTTCTACTCCTCAGTGGTATGGGTGAGCGCGAAATCAGAGGGCCGCTGCATCGGCCTCGCCG
>JBAUUA010000570.1:0-3893 GCA_049582465.1 Bradyrhizobium sp.
CCTCGAGGTTGTCGATCAGCCGTTCGGTGTCGACCTGCGGACCTGCGCGCTTGAGGCCCTGGATCAGCACGTTGGCGGCCACATAGCCCTCGAACGAGACGTAATCCGGCGTCTCGCCCGGGAAATATTTGGCGAGCGCATTCTTGTATTCGAGCACCGCACTCGAATAACCGCCGACCGCCGGCACCACCTGGGTCACGATGACGCCGGTGGCAAACCGCGGCCCCAACAGCTCCAGTTCTTCGGCGAGCGAGGTGCTGCCGACGAACGACACGTTGGTGTAGACCATGCCGGGATAGGCGTCGCGCGTCTTCTCGATGAACTTGGCCGCGGCCCGATAGGTGGCCACCATGACGACCGCCTTGATCGGCGGTTTCTGGACTCTCAGCTGGTTGACCGCTTCGTCCACATCCACGGTGTTTCGCTTGTAGCCGAGCCGGACAATTGCCCCGTCATTGGCGCCGAGCGTGCGAAACGCCTTGGCGACACCCGCATAGCCCGCATCGCCATAGGAATCCTGCTGGGCGAAGACGGCGATCTGTCGCGTCGGAATCCGGCGCAATTTCACCAGATAGTGCACGACCGCGTCGGTTTCCTCCGCATAGCTTGCGCGATAGTTGAATACATAACGATCGGGAGGATCGTTGCGCAGGATGTTGGAGCCCGTGAAAGCGCCAAAGAACAGCGTCCGCCGCTCCAGCGCATAGGGCACCCCGACGGCCGCGGTGGGCGTTCCGACGTTGCCGATGAAGCCGAACACCTGGTCCTTCTCGTAAAGCTGCTTCATCGCGTCGAGCGTCCGCGTCGGCTCGTAGCCGTCGTCGGCCGCGAGCAGCCGGAGTTGCCGGCCGTCCACGCCGCCGGCGTCGTTGATGCGGTTGAAGGCGGTGTCGATGCCGAGCTTCATCTGGCGGCCGAGTTCCTTGGCCGGGCCGGAAAACGGTGCGGCAATTCCGAACCGGATTTCGCGGTCGGTGATGCCGCGCACCGCAGGGCCTGTCGGAACCGACGCGATCGATGTGGCAGCTTGCGCGGCCGACGGTCCGATCACACCTGCCAGCGATGACCCGGGGCCGGCCGATGATGGTCCGGCGATCGACCGTTCGAGGTCGGCAAGCTGGCGGTCCGCCAGCCGGCAATCCATCTTGCCGCTTGTCACCGCGTTGCGACCGTCCGCGACGCTGCGATTGAGCAGCTGGGTGAGGTCGTCACGTTCGGCCTCGTTGGACGAGGCCTCCCTGATCACCGCCGAGAACTTGTCGACGATGGCCTGGATACGAGGCCGGGCAATGTCGGTGCAGGCCAGCGATGAGCCAATGATCGGTCCGACGCGGCTCGCCAGATCGCGAACGACGTCGGTGCCAGGCGCCGCGCTCGCGGCGCTCGCGAGCAGGGTGCTGATTAAAACGGCCATCCAACGAGGGGTCATCGCAAACTCCCCACCAAGGCCAATACGGACTCTTGATCAGGCATCGTCGTTTCTCCCCTCGTTTGATTGGTCGCGCGCACTATTGCGTTGTTTCGGTTGAGTTGGGCTTCTGCCGCCATTGCATGAACTGTTGAAGCAACTGGTCCGACTGCTCGCGCGCGGCGGGCGGGCTGGCAGGCTGGCTGTTCTGCGCCGCAGCGAGGATCGGCTGGAATTCGGAGATCGCGGACTTCGAAGCGTCGTCGCGCTGGCCGGGCTGCAGCAATGCGGATTTGAGCGACCGCATGATTCCGGACGAGCCTCCGTTATCCGGCAGCCGCGACGCAGGCACCATGATGACGAAGAACAGTGCCACGATCGCGGAGACGCCGACGGCTGCGGCGAAGCGTCCGGCGACCGTGATCAGCGCCGATCCGCGATCCAGTTCCTCCGCGAGCCCCGGAGGTTCGCGAATGACCTCGGGGTCGAGCGGGTGCCACAAGGCGTTGGAGACGGCTTTCTCGAGCTGGGTATCGAGCGAGGCCGGAGAAGGAGAAGGCGGGTTCCTCATGGGGTCGGCCACCGCATCACGTGAAGCCGCCGGCCGTGCGTCTGATCTGTCACGGAGCCAGCGCGGCGCATAGTAGGCGGGTTCATTGGGATTGAGGTTGTCGTGCTCTTGTTCACTCAAGCTACTCATACGCTACTCCTCATGACGCTTGGCATTGCGGTCACCGGTTGGCGCCGCAGTACTGACCTGTTGACGTTTCTTCTGAAGTTTTGGACGACGGTTCGAAGCGGCGAGGAGCGTCGGCAGCAAGTGTACGAGACCGGCCTGTACGAGATTCAAATGCTGATGAGAGAATTTGAATCAAAGATTCCGACGCAAAATCAGCATCGTGTATCAAGTACGAAGGCAGGCGAACGAATTCGCGAGCCCTTGCCGTCCCCACCTCTTTCATTGCCTTGTCCCCTGGCAACTTTTCCGCCCGCGAACGAACGGATGGCATTTCCCCAAGCCCTCGCCGAGCTTAAGAAATGACCAAGATTTGATGGTACCGCGCCAAGACATTATTAAGCCAGAATCCCGACGGAATTGAGGTTTAGTTTTGTTAACCAAGAATTTTGGTTAATCCCGCCACAAACTTGACATAACTACTTCATGGTTTGCGCACCGCCTCGCCGCGATTGCTTCGATGTCCTCCCTCGGCCTCGCCCGAAGCCACAAAAGCACGCGGCATTAATGAAGCGTTAACCAAGAGCGCCGATCTTTAACCATTCGATAAGGAAAGGCGAGTCGTTCACCATGCACGGGACCAGGGAGCAAACACGTCAGCTGGTCCGCATGCGCGGGCGCTCCTACGTCGCGTTCGTCTTTTCTCCCGTCGTTCCGATTCAAGGCTGGCTCGAGGAAGTCGACGCCATGCTGGCGCGCTCGCCCGGCTTCTTCATCGGCAAGCCGGTTGTGCTCGACCTGTCGGCGGTGGAACTCAGCCAGTCCGCCATTGCCCATCTGGTCGCGAGCCTCGAACAGCGCGACATCCGCATCCTCGGTATCGAGGGAGTAGACGCCGCCCATCTCACGGCCAGCATGCCGCCGCTGCTGACCGGCGGACGCTCGACCGTGCTGGTCCAGAATGAACCGAAGAAGCCGGAGCCAGCCTCCAAGCCCAAACCGACCTCGCTGCTGCTGGACAGCCCGGTGCGCTCCGGCCAGTCGATCGTGTTTACCGAAGGCGACGTGACGGTGCTGGGTTCGGTCGGCTCCGGCGCCGAGATCGTCGCCGGCGGCTCCATCCACATCTACGGCGCGCTGCGCGGCCGCGCGATGGCGGGCGTCAACGGCAATTCGGCTGCGCGGATTTTCTGTCAAAAGATCGAGGCCGAACTGCTGGCCATCGATGGCTACTACCAGACCGCTGAAGACATCGACGTCAATTTGCGCAATCGGCCGGCCCAGGCCTGGCTCGAAGGCGACACCATGAAAATTACACCGCTGAATTAATCGACAAGGAGGTAAGGAATGGCCAAAGTATTGGTCGTAACGTCCGGCAAAGGCGGCGTCGGAAAGACGACTTCCACGGCAGCCCTCGGCGCGGCGCTCGCGCAAATGGGAGAGAAGGTGGTCGTCGTCGATTTCGACGTCGGCTTGCGCAATCTCGACCTTGTCATGGGGGCGGAACGGCGGGTCGTGTTCGACCTCATCAATGTCGTCCAGGGCGTCGCCAAGCTTTCGCAGGCCTTGATCCGCGACAAGCGCCTGGAGAATTTGTGGCTGCTGCCGGCCTCCCAGACCCGCGACAAGGATGCGCTGACCGAAGACGGGGTCGGCGCGATCATCGCGGAGCTCAGGACCAAGTTCGACTGGATTCTCTGCGACAGCCCGGCGGGCATCGAGCGCGGCGCGACGCTGGCGATGCGCTATGCCGACGAGGCGGTCGTGGTCACCAATCCCGAGGTCTCCTCGGTGCGCGATTCCGACCGC
>JBAUUA010000571.1:0-6633 GCA_049582465.1 Bradyrhizobium sp.
GCGTCGCGCTGGTCGGCGCCGGGTTCGCCAGAACCTGAGACGTTATGCCGCGAGATCCAGCAGTCGCGGCGAACCGCGCAGCAGCACGCTGCGGCCTCTCGGCGTCAGGACGGGACTGCCATCGCTCGTCTCGACAAGCCCGAGCGCGGCGAGATTTTCCACGACAAATCGATTCAGCGCGCGAGCCTTCAGGGCGGGCGTACGCAGCGACTTCAACATCTCCCATTGATCCGGCGTGAGATCGTAATCGAATTCCGCGTTCATGCTGCCTCGACTGCGCTGGTGACTTTCGCGCGTGTCTTACAAAGTGAGCATGAAGGTCGTGCGACCATAATGAGTCCGGAATTCGTTCAACACGCATTTGAGAAGTTGCGCGTTTAGAATTGATCGAACTGCGGTTTTTTGCATTTGCGGTGCGTTCGAAATCGCCGGTAACGCGGCTGTCACAACAACGTGTCAATGGAGGCTATCGACCGTCCCGAATCAGGCGGCAACGAAAATTGATGCCGTTCCGGATTGGATAGACACTGGAAGCCATCGTGCCGCAGAAAACGTCCGGCAGCGGCTCCCGGCTGAGAAGCATGGGAGTCGTCGTCGGCATTGCCATTGCGGCAATCGCGATATACGTCCTGACGCATGCACTCAAGCACATCAATTACGACGAAGTCTTCGTCATTATCCAGCGAACCAACACCGGTCTGCTAGCGCTAGCGCTGACGTTGGTGGCGTTTTCCTACGGCAGCCTGACCATCTACGATCTGCTCGCGCTTCGCACCATCGGTCGATCGGATGTTCCCTACCGCATCGCGGCGCTCGCAAGCTTCACCAGTTATCCGATCGCCCATGGCGTCGGCGCGGTGGCACTGGTCTCGCCGGTGATCCGCTATCGGATCTATGCCTGCAACGGTCTCGGCGCGCTCGACGTCGCGAATATCTGCTTCCTGACCGGGCTGACATTCTGGCTCGGCAACTTGACCGCGCTCGGGCTCAGCCTGTTTTACGAGCCCGGGGCGATCGGCCTGGTGGACTACCTGCCGCCGCAGGTCAATCGCGTGCTGGCAGCGGCACTGCTATGTGGCGTCGCCGGCTTTCTGGTCTGGAGCTGGCGCGCACCGAGGCGGCTCGGCACAAAGAGGTGGCCGGTCCGGCTTCCGTCCGGGCCGATGGTGCTGCTGCAGATCGCCATCGGGATCCTCGATCTCGGCGCTGCGGCGCTTGCGATGTATGTACTGATCCCGGCCGGGATGAATATCGACTTCTTCCGCCTCACCGCCGTCTTCATCGCCGCGACCCTGCTCGGCTTCGCCAGCCATACGCCGGCGGGACTAGGTGTGTTCGACGCCGCGATTCTGCTCGGGCTCGGCGGCGACGACCAGGAGCCGCTGATCGCGGCGCTTCTGATGTTCCGCTTCCTGTATCATTTCCTGCCGTTCGTGCTCGCGCTCGGCCTGTTCGGCGGCGTCGAAGCGTGGCGCAGCCTGCGCATGAAGCGCTAGCCGCGCTTCGTTTTCATACCGGCGAATTGAGCTTGAGCCCGACCATTCCGGCCACGATCAGCGTCAGGCACAGCAGCCGGACCGGGTCGGCCGGCTCGCTGTAAACCAGGATCCCGACGAGGATGCTTCCGACCGCACCGATTCCGGTCCACACCACATAGGCCGTGCCGAACGGCAGCGATTTCAGCGCGACCGCCATCAGTCCGAAGCTGAGCGCGATCGCAAGCGCGGTCGCCGCGGTTGGCCAGAACCGGGTAAGGCCGTCGGAATATTTCAGGCCGAAGGCCCACGCGATCTCGAACAATCCCGCTCCGACGAGTGCCAGCCACCCGCTCACGGCCTCGAACGCTCCGCCGGCAAGGTCATTACCGCGTATTGCGCGTAGCCGCGGAACGGGCGTTCGAACTGCAGATCGGCGCCGCTGCTTTCGGCCATCGCCGACAGCGCGGCCTCAAGATCGTCCCGCGGCGTGACGTCGAACATCGCAAGCCACCGCAACAGCAGCGCGCGGGCGATCCCGGGCAACCGTTCCTGATTGCCGAAATCGACCACGTGCAGACGGCCACCGGGCGTCAGCCGGTTCGCCGCCGCCTGCAGCACGGCCCGCCAGTCCGGAATCATCGAGAGGCTGTAGGAGATCATGACGTGATCGAAGGAGGGAAGGTTGAACAAAAGCTGTGGATCGAACGCGGTTCCATCGCCATGCGCGAGGCGAATGCGGCCCGTCATGCCGCGCCGCGAGACGGAAGAGATCGCCGACGTCAGCATTTCCGTCGAGACGTCGATGCCGAAAAATCGTGCGTCAGGATAGAGGCCGGCCGCGAGCACCAGGTTCCGGCCGGTGCCGCAACCGATTTCCAGCACGTTCGCGCCGGCGGCGGGCTGCAGCCCAGCGATCAGCCGGTCTCTGCCGAGCAGATAATATCGCCGCGTGCCGTCGTAGATGTGGCGCTGCCGGCGATACATCCGGTTCATGCGGCTCGTGGCCTCATTCGGCCACGCCGCGTCGGCGTCGAGTTCCGGGGAATAGAGAGACATTGCTGCACCTCCTGCTCGCCTGTCGCATATTCCCTTCGGATGTTCGCGCGACACCGGTGTGACAGGCGAGCGCGCCCATCGCGATGATCCCGTAATTCTACCGAGAGCTCACGGCGTCACGAGGCGCGTGGCTGTCGCAAAACTGCAGTGAGCCCGCGATACCCTGATCAGATTGTTGATTCGAGGGATGGATGAACACGCAATTGATCGCGGACGCGGTTCGCAACTCCAGGAACGAGGCCGAAGCAACGCTTTGGGACAGGCTGTTCGCGTTCTGGTTCCGCCGGTTGGTCTACACCCAGATCTGGGAGGATCCGGAAGCCGATCTCGCCGCACTGCAATTGCCGCTCGGCTCGACCATCGTCACCATCTCCTCCGGTGGATGCAACGCGCTGTCCTATCTCACCGCGCAACCGGCCCAGGTCTACGCGGTCGATCTCAATGAGGCGCACCTGTCGCTGCTCAAGCTCAAGCTTGCCGGGCTTCGGGCCTTTTCCGGCTATGCCGAGTTCTGGCAGTTCTTCGGCGAAGCCGCTTCTCCCGCCAACTCGCAGCTCTATCGCGATCGGCTGTGGCTGATGCTGGACGCCGACGCGCGCGCCTATTGGGATAAGCGCAACATCGTCGGCCGTCCGCGTCATGCCTATTTCACCGACGGGTTTTACCGCCACGGCATGCTCGGCCGTTTCATTGGCCTCGCACACCTGCTCGCGAAATTCGCCCGGATCGATCTCACGGCGCTCCTGATCGGCAAGGCAAATGACCCCGAACGCCTGCGGGCGCTCGATCGCCTGGACCGGCTGTTTCATTCGCCTCTGGCGCGTCTGCTCACCGGCACTCCGGCGCTGCTGTTCAGTCTCGGCATTCCGCCGCAGCAGCGGGCGCTGCTCGGCGCCGACGCTCCGCTGAACGAGGTGCTGCATCAGCGCTTGCTGCGCCTGATCAACGGCCACCCCAACGAAACCAACTATTTCGCCTGGCAGGCGCTGCATCGCAGCTATCCCGGTCCCGGCGACCGCTGCCTGCCGCCTTACCTGCAACGCCGCGAGTTCGACCGCATGCGCGACGGCGCCGGCCTGATCATTCCGGTGCACGCCAATCTGCGGCAGTTCCTGGAAAACCTTCCGGCACGCGAGGTGGACGCCGTGATCCTGCTGGACTCGCAGGACTGGATGGCGGCCGACGAGATCGCCGCGCTCTGGAACGCGATCGACCGCACCGGCAGCGACGAGGTTCGGGTGATCTTCCGCACCGCCGGCACCGAGTCTCCCCTGGAGGGTGCGGAGCTTGCGGATTTGCGTCAGATCTGGCGCCGCGACGAAGAGCGAAGCGCCATCGGTTTTGCCAATGACCGCTCGGGAATCTACGGCGGCTTCCACTGTTACGTCAGGCGCTGATCGAATTCAGCCTCGCGCAGTACGGGATCGTCTCGTCCGGGCTGGCCGGAGCCGTCGGGCGCCGCTATTTCACCTCGACCGGGGCCTGATCCGCCACTTCCTTCCAGACCGCAATATCCTGCGTGATGAAGCTCGCAAACGCCTCCGGCGAGTTGCCGACGGTCTGCATCGCCTGCTTTTCGAGCAACGCCTTGGTCTCGAGGTCCTTCAGCGCCGCGACGATTTCCGCGTTGAGCTTCCGGATGATGGCGGGCGGCGTGTTGGCGGGCGCCAGGATGCCGTGCCAGCCGATGGCGTCGAAGCCGGGATAGCCGCTCTCGGAAATCGTCGGCACGGAAGGTGCGACCGGCGAGCGTTCCTTGCTGGTCACCGCCAGCGCCACCAGCGTGCCGGCGCTGACATATTGCAGCGCCGAGATCGGATCGGCGAACACCACCTGCACCTGGCCGGCGATCAGGTCGGTTACCGCGAGCGCGGTGCCACGATAGGGGATATGTGTCATCTTGATCCCGGCCTTGCTGTCGAACAGCTCGGTGACGAGATGATTGGCGGCGCCGACGCCTGTGGTGCCGTAGTTCAACGCGCCCGGCTTGCTCTTGGCGAGCGCGACGAATTCCTGCAGGGTTTTGACGCCGAGCGCGGGGCTGACCACCATGATGTAGGGATACGCGGTCGTCATCGTGATCGGGACGAAATCCTTCACCGGGTCGTAGGGAAGGTTCTTGTAGACGGCGGGGTTGATCGAAATCGGCCCGGACTGGCCGAGCAGCAGCGTGTAACCGTCGGGGTCGGATTTGCGCACGAGTTCGGTGCCGATGATCGAGCCGGCGCCGCCGCGGTTCTCGATCACGATGGGTTGCCCGATGGTTTCGCTCACGCGCTTGGCGATGACGCGCGCAACCGAGTCGGCGCCGCCGCCGGCCGCGTAGGGCACGATCAGCCGGATTGGGCGCGACGGATAGTCATCGGCGCGCGCGGCCCCCACCGCAAGGACCATGGCCAGCGCAAGGACCCATGCAAATGGCGTCGAGTTTATCCGCATGGCGTCAGGCTCCCCAGGTCGTTTCTGCTGACCCGCACGGGGTCTTGTTGTTGTCGGCGGCACCATAGGGCAAAATTTCGTGGCTCGTCTACCGACGGCGCGGGTTGTGCCCCGGCGCGGGCCGGCCGATGCTTGCGGCCAAATCTTGAGAGGAAACCATGCTGCACAAGTCAGGCGTCACCGAGAGCCTTGCCCGCTTCATCGTCGCTACGCGATGGGAGGACGTTCCAGCGCCGGTGCGGCATCAGGCCAAGCGCTCGCTGCTGAACTTCTTTGCCGTGGCGCTGGCGGGCTGCCGCACCGCGCCGGTCGAGACGGCGCTGCGCTCGCTCGCCCAATTCTCCGGCGGAACGCAGGCCACCGTGGTCGGCCGGGCGGAACGCATCGATGCCTTGAGCGCCGCCTTCCTCAACGCCGCCGGCGCCAATGTCCACGACTTCTGCGACACCCATCTGCGCACCGTGATCCATCCGACCGCGCCAGTCGCGCCGGCCGTGCTGGCGCTCGCCGAGATGCGCCGGCTGAGCGGACCCGAGGTGCAGCTTGCTTTCATCCTCGGCAACGAAATCCAGGCCCGCATCGGGCTTGCGATCTCGCCCAGCCATTACGGCAGGGGATGGCACATCACCTCGACCTGCGGCGTGTTCGGCGCCGCCGCCGGGGCCGGAAAACTGGTGGCGCTCGACGAGCGGCAGATGGTGTGGGCGCTCGGCAACGCGGCCACGCAATCGGCGGGGCTGTGCGAATGCCTGGGCACGGCGGCAAAAAGCCTGAGCGTCGGCAACGCCGCGCGCAACGGGTTGTGGTCGGCGCTGCTGGCGGAGAGGGGGTTCGACGGGCCGCCGGAGCCGCTCGCCGGCGTGCAGGGCTTTTACCACGCGCTGGCGGAGAACGCCGATCTGTCGGCCGTCACCGACGGGCTCGGCGAAAGCTGGGAGATCATGGCGACGTCTTACAAGCCTTATCCCTGCGGGTTCGTCATTCATCCGGTGCTCGATTGCGTGCTGGACTGGCGGCGCGATCATCCGGCCGCCGAGGTGACCCGCATTGTGGTGCGCGGCAATCCGCTGCTCGCCGCCCGCACCGACCGGCCGGAAATTTCGACCGGACGCCAATCGCAAGTGAGCGTGCAGCACGCGGTCGCGGCCGCACTCGTGACCGGCAAGGCCGGTATCGATCAATTCACCGATGCCTGCGTGCGCGATCCCCGGGTGCTGGCGCTGCGAAAGCAGGTCGAAGTGCTCCGCGACGAGGCGTTTTCCACCATTGCGGCGGCGGTCGAGATCACCACCGCAGATGGTACAATCCATAAATTGTCTCAGCCGGCGGCGCGCGGCAGCGATGTCAACCCGATGAGTGATGCGGATCTCGAAGCCAAGCTGCGAACATCGGCCGCCGACTGGGATCCGCGCTACGACGTCGAGCCGCTGATCGCTGCGGTCTGGGCGCTCGACGGAAGCGCGGATGTTTCGGGGCTGGCATCCCTCGCGGTGCCGCACTGACTCAAGGCCGCACCGCCGGCGTCTCGATCGGCATGCCCCGCGCGCGCGACATCAGATAGAGCTCGAGTTCGACCAGCTCCGGCGCGCCGTAATCATAGGGCTGGGCGCGAATGCCGGCGATGCAGCCGCGCAAGCGGCGCTGCAGCGAGCCGAGCGAC
>JBAUUA010000572.1:0-3721 GCA_049582465.1 Bradyrhizobium sp.
TCATCAATCTCGGCAGCGTCAAAGCCATCGAGAACATGGTCGGCGTGCCCGTGCATCCCTTGCGCTTCCGCGCCAACCTCTACGCGAGCGGCTGGCCGGCCTGGCAGGAGCTCGAACTCGTTGGCCAAACGCTTGCCATCGGTGATACCCGGCTGAAGGTCGTGAAGCGGATCACCCGTTGTGCTGCCGTCAACGTCGATCCCGAGACCGCTGCGCGCGATCTCGACATTCCACCCACATTGATGCGCCGGCTGGGCCATAACGACTGCGGCATCTATGCCGAGGTGATCGCCGGCGGCGCGATTGCCGTCGGCGATACGATCGCAATCGAACAGCCGCCGCTCTTGTAGGGCGGGCAGAGGCTTCCTTCTGCGGCTGTTCCGAAGAGAGGTTACGAAGCCTCAGTTCGTAGGCAGGACGTAAGCGTAGATCCGGCCGCGAGAGACCGGCGCCTCGCGGACCCGGTTGCCGTTATTGCCCGAAATCATGATCGGGTTGCCCTGCGCGTCGATGCCGCTGATGATCCCGACATGTCCGCCTCCGCGCCGTCCCATCACGGCGATGGCGCCGACCTGCGGTCCGGAGATGCGCTGGCCGTAGCTTGCGAACGAACGCGCCATGTCCGAACCGGTGCCGCGATAACCCTCGCGCTGCAGGACCATGTTCATGAACCGCGCGCACCACAGGCTGCCGCGTCCCGTCGGGTTGCCGCCGAGGAAGCGGCGCGCTTCGGCGACGAGATTCGACGAACCATATCCGCCCGACGTGGTCGCGCCGACGGAGCCGGAATAAGTGCCCGAGGCAAGACTGGCATTGCTGTTGGCAAGGCCCTGCGCCTGCTTTTGCGCCACGCCGGCGTCCCAGCGCGAACCGCGCGCGAGCTGGCGATAGCGCCTGTTGGCGTAGTGCCGCCCGAAGGCATGATGATGCGTGAAGGCGTAGTGGTGCACAACATGGCGGCTGACGTACCGCACGTGGTGGTGCTGATAATAACCGTGGTGGGACCTTGCAGAAGCCGGGGAGACCGAACCGACGATCGCCGCCGAACACACTGCCAGTGCGACAAGATGGGGAGAGCCCCCTCGAAGCGACCTGCAGATCGCAACCAACTGAACCATACTCTATCCTCTGTGACACACCCCCATTCCCATCGGCCGTGCGCGCCTCCACCCAAAGGCCCGCCAGCCGCCGACGTCCGGGCTTCCTATGCGATTCCGGGTATGGCGAGAGCAAGACGTCATGCGGCAGTGCAAGAACGCTTTCGGGGTGATTCCGCGTTGATTCCTTGACGGCGGAACCCGGTTCCCTCCTCATTGTGGCCGCGTGTATTAATTGCGATTAACGCTTCGGCCCAACGAGGCCCAATGAGAGGAATCTTCAAATGCCCCACGCCGTCACCAGCGACAATGTCCGCCTCTATTTCGAAGAAGCGGGTCAGGGAACGCCGATCATCTTCCTGCACGAATTCGCGGCCGACCACACCAATTGGGAGCCGCAGATGCGCTACTTCTCGCGCGGTCACCGCTGCATCGCCTATTCCGCGCGCGGCTACACGCCGTCGGATGTGCCGCCTTCGGCCGACGTCTACACCTACAAACATTTCTACACCGACGCCTTGGCCGTGCTGGATCATCTGAAGATTGCGAAGGCGCATTTCGTCGGGCTGTCGATGGGCTCCTATTCGTCGCTGCAGATCGGCCTCAACGCGCCGGAGCGGGCGTCGTCGATGACGCTGGCCGCTGTCGGCTCGGGCTCTGCCATCGAGAACCTCGAGAGCTTCCGCAAGCAATGCCGCGCCAATGCCGAGCAGTATGAGACGATCGGCTCGGTGGAAGTGGCAAAAGCCACGCGCGAGGCGCCGAGCCGGATTCCGTTTCTGCTGAAGGACCCGCGCGGGCATGCGGATTTCTACGCCGCGCTGGCCCGCCACGACGCCAAGGGCTCAGCCAACACCATGCGCAGTTTCCAGGGCGGGCGGCCGTCGATCTACACCCTGACCGAGGCCATCAGGAAGGTCCCGACGCCGGCGCTCATCATCTGCGGCGACGAAGACGACAATTGCGTCGAGCCCAGCCTCTTCCTGAAGAAGCACCTGCCCGCGGCAGGGCTCAGCTTCTTTCCGAAGTCGGGCCACGTGCTCAATCTGGAAGAGCCGGCGCTGTTCAACGAAATGGTTGAGCGCTTCATCGCGCTGGTCGAGGCCGGGCGCTGGCCGGTGCGCGATCCGAGGTCGATGATGGCGGGATAACTAGCCGTCATTGCGAGCGAAGCGAATCAATCCATTCTTGCTGGGCAAAGATGGATTGCTTCGTCGCTTGCGCTCCTCGCAATGACGATTTCCCTACTTCGCCTTCCCCGCCCGGCTCAGCAGAAACACGCCCTGCTCGCCGAACATGTTCCAGAACCACCAAGGCAGGTTCACCCGCAACGGCCGGCCGTACATATCGAGCGCGACCGCGCGCTCCATCTTGACGTTGATCTCGTCGCAGAGCTGCACGAAATCCTTGATGGTGCAGAAATGGATGTTCGGCGTGTCGTACCAGGTAGCGGGCAGGTTCTCGGTGCGCGGCATGTGCCCGCCGACCAATAATTGCAGCCGCATCCTCCAGAAGCCGAAATTCGGGAACGACACGATGGCGCGCCGGCCGATCCGGAGCAGGTTCTCCAGCACCGCGCGGGGCTGCCGTGTCGCCTGCAGGGTCTGCGACAGGATCACATAGTCGAAGGCGTCGTCGGGATAGTTGACGAGGTCGGTGTCGGCATCGCCCTGCACCACCGCGAGACCCTTGGCGACGCAGCGGTTGACGCCCTCGCGCGACAGTTCGATGCCGCGCCCGTCGATGCCGCGGCTTTCCAAGAGCTGCAACAGATCGCCGTCGCCGCAGCCGACGTCGAGCACCTTCGAGCCGCGCTCGACCATCTCGGCCACCAGGAGATGATCGCCGCGATAATGCCCGGTGTCGGGCTTGCCCATGCCGGTCAGCGGCAGGACCTGTTGTTGAATGCTCATGTCAGCCGCCTGCCCCGGTCAGCCCACGCGCCTTGCCCGCCGATTGCAGGAACGCGCGCGAGATATCGAAGAACTCGGGCACGTCGAGCAGGAAGGCGTCATGCCCGCGGTCGGTCTCGATCTCCGCGAACGACACCCGCGCGCTGGAGGCGTTGAGCGCATGCACCAGCGCCCGCGATTCCGAAGTCGGAAACAGCCAGTCGCTGGTGAACGACACCACGCAGAACCGGGTCTGGATGCCGCCAAACGCCCGCGCCAATACGCCATTGTGGTCGGCGGCGATGTCGAAATAGTCCATCGCCCGCGTCAGATAGAGATAGCTGTTGGCGTCGAAGCGCTCGACAAAGGACGAGCCCTGGTAGCGCAGATAGCTCTCGACCTGGAAATCCGCGTCGAACGAAAACGTCGGCAGGTCGCGGTCCTGCATCCGCCGGCCGAACTTGCGATGCAGGGCCGCGTCCGAGAGATAGGTGATATGCGCGGCCATCCGCGCCACGCCGAGGCCGCGATGCGGATGGGTACCCTGCTCGAAATAACGGCCGCCGTGCCAGTCCGGATCGGCCATCACGGCCTGCCGGCCGAGCTCGTGAAACGCGATGTTCTGCGCCGAATGCCGCGTGCTGCAGGCAATCGCCAGCGTCGAGAACACGCGCTTCGGATAGGCGGCGGTCCACTGCAGCGCCTGCATGCCGCCCATCGAGCCGCCGACCA
>JBAUUA010000573.1:0-15811 GCA_049582465.1 Bradyrhizobium sp.
CGCTTCACCCGCTCACATAATCCCACAGCAGCTTGACGTTGAGAACCACGATGATGCCGGCCACGATCCATGCCGCGGCGGCGAGCGGGCGGGAGATCGCAAACTCGCCCATCTTTCGCCGGTCGGACACGAACCGCACCAGCGGAATGACCGCGAACGGAAGCTGCATCGACAGCAGCACCTGACTGAAGACGAGAAGCTGTCCGGTCCCGCGCTCGCCATAGAGCGCGGTGACGGCGATGACTGGAACGATGGCGATGCCGCGCGTCACCAGCCGCCGCGCCCAGCCCGGCAGGCGCAAATGAAGGAATCCCTCCATCACGATCTGGCCCGCCAGCGTCGCCGTCACGGTCGAGTTGAGGCCGGATGCGAGCAGCGCCACCGCGAACAGCGTCGAGGCAATTCCAAGACCTAGCAGCGGCGACAGCAGTTCGAACGCCCGGTCGATTTCGGCCACGCCGGCATGACCGCTGGTATGGAACGTCGCGGCGGCAACGATCAGAATCGCGGCATTGATGAACAGAGCCAGCATCAGGGCGATGGTGGAGTCCGTCGTCGCCCATTTGATCGCATCGCGACGGCCTTCGTCGGTGCGTGGGAAGGCGCGGGTCTGAACGATGGAGGAATGCAGATAGAGATTAGGCGGCATCACTGTTGCGCCGATGATGCCGATGGCGACGTAGAGCATCTCGGGGTCGGTAAATATCCCCGGGGACGGTACGAAGCCGCGCAGCATCGCCGCGACCGGCGGCGCGGCGGCGGCGATCTGGATGGCAAAGCAGACCGCGATGACGATCAGGAGCGCAATGACGAAGGCTTCGAGGAAGCGAAAGCCGCGGTTCATCAGGATCAGCAGCAGGAAAGCGTCCAGCGCGGCAATGAGCGCCCCGCCGACCAGGGGAATACCGAACAAGAGCTTCAGCGCGATCGCCGTGCCGATCACCTCGGCGAGGTCGCAGGCGATGATTGCCGCCTCGCAGGCCAGCCAGAGCAGCAGATTGACCGGCCGGGAAAACGTGGCGCGGCAGGCCTGCGCGAGGTCGCGATCGGTGACGATGCCGAGGCGCGCCGCCAGCGCCTGCAGCAGGATCGCCATCAGGTTCGAGAGCAGGATGACCGACAGCAGCGTGTAGCCAAACCTCGATCCGCCCGCGAGGTCGGTCGCCCAGTTGCCGGGATCCATGTAGCCGACTGAAACCAGGTAGCCGGGGCCGGCAAAGGCCAGCAGCCGGCGGGACCAGTGGCCGCCCCGGGGAACCGAGACGCTGCCGTAGACCTCGGGCAGGCTCCGCTGCACATCGGCGGCGGCGTCGGCGCGCCAGCCATCGGCGTTCGCCGCCTCGGGCGAAACGTCAGGGGGCAAACGGGAGACTCGTGCATCCATTTCAGCAGGATGCCGGATTATCGATTTTATTGCAACTCATTTGCAACTGCATCTAGGTCCTCCAGAGCCTGTCGGGAAGCGGGTGGCTTGGCCGTCCTTTGGTCCCGACAATGGCAGTCTACCGCCAATGCAAGGGACCGAGCCATGATCGCGATCAATCCGACGCCCAAACTGCCTCCGACCTTCAACCGGCTGGCCTGGTCCAACCTCGCGGCGCAATCGGCCGAACAGGTCGCACTGGCGGCGGCGCCGATCGTCGCGGTGCTGCTGCTCGGCGTCGGCGAGGGCCAGACCGGCCTGTTGCAGACCGCGCTGACCCTGCCGTTCATCCTGTTCGCGATTCCCGCAGGGCTGCTGGCCGACCGCATCTCGCGGCGGCGGCTGATGGCAGGCGCGGAGGCGCTGCGCGCCGCCGCGCTGCTCGCGATCCTCGCGCTGATCGGGCTGAACCTGTTGACCCTGCCGCTGCTCGCGCTTTCGGGCTTCGTCGCGGTCTGCGGCACCGTGGTCTATAGCGTCGCAGCACCCGCGCTGGTGCCCTCGCTGGTGACGCCGCAATCGCTGCCCGCGGCCAATGCGCGGATCGAACTGGCGCGCACTGTTGCGTTCGCGTCGGGCCCGGCGCTCGGCGGCGTGCTGGTGGGATGGGTCGGTGCGGCGCCCGCCTTCGGTTTCGCGGCGGCGCTGTCGGTGATCGCGGTGGTGCTGCTGTCGGGAATCTACGAGCCGGCACGGCAACCGGCAGCACGCCGCCACCCACTGCAGGAGATCAGGGAAGGCGCGGCCTTCGTGCTGCATCATCCGCTGCTGCGGCCGGTCTTCGTCACCCAGTTCATCTTCAACACCGCCTCCTTCCTGCTGCTCGCGGTGTTCGTGCCCTATGCGGTGCGCCATCTCGGCCTGTCCGCGACCGGGGTCGGCACCACGCTTGCGATGTACGGCGTCGGCATGGTCGTCGGCGCGCTGGCGGCGACGCGGGTGATGCGGCGCCTGCCATTCGGCGTCGTGATCGGGCTCGGACCGGTGACCGGCTTTGTCGCCGCGGGCGTGATGGCGCTGACGACGATCGTGCCCTCCCCGGCGCTGGCGGGGTTGAGCTTCTTCCTGCTCGGCGTCGGTCCGATCTTGTGGGTGATCTCGACCACGACCTTGCGGCAATCGGTGACCCCGCCGCGGCTGCTGGGCCGGGTCTCCGCGATCAACATCATGAGCTACGGCGCCCGCCCGGTCGGCTCCGCGCTCGGCGCCATCGTCGGCGGGCTCTATGGGGCGGAAGCGTGCCTGTATCTCGCGGCCGCGATCTTCGGCGCGCAGGCGCTGGTGATCCTGCTGTCGCCCGCGGTCTCGCTGGCGCGGCAGCCGGAGATGGTCGGGGAATGTGCGAAGGCCTGACCAGGCTTTCGAAACCGAAACATATACCGGTCGTCATTGGCGGGCTTGACCCGGCAATCCATCGCCTTCGCAAGACGTTTTTTGGAATATGATGGATGCCCGGATCAAGTCCGGGCATGACAGAGGGGAATATTGGCCGTTTCTTTCCCCGGTTTGTATGATATTCGTCATTTCATCCACCCGGGAACCGCCATGGCCGACGAGACGATCTCCACTGTTGCCGCAGCCCCTCGCCCCGAAGCTTCCTCCACCTTCCTGGAGATCGCCGTGCTGGCCGCGCTGGCGGCAACCGGAACGCTCGCCACCAACATCCTGCTGCCCTCGCTGCCGGAGATGGCCGCCGCGTTAAAAGTCTCGACCGCGTCCGTCACCTCGGCCATCACCGTCTTCCTCGCGGTGTTTGCGATCGGCCAGCTCGTGGTCGGACCGGTCTCGGACCGCTACGGGAGGCGCTGGCCGGTGCTGACGGGCTTTGCGGTATTCCTAGCGGGCAGCCTCTGGTGCGCCCTCGCCCAGGATCTGCCCGGCCTGCTGACCGGCCGCGTCATCCAGGCCGCCGGCGCCTGCGCCACCTCGGTGCTGTCGCGCGCGATCGCCCGCGACCTGTTCTCGGGTGCTGCGCTGGCACGCGCCATGGCGCTGATCATGATCGCGATGGCGGCAGCACCGGGCTTCTCGCCGTTGCTCGGCGGCGCGCTGGATCATTACTTCGGCTGGCGCTCCGGATTCGCATTCGTCGGGCTGTTCGCCGGGCTCGGCGCCATTGCCTACGGCACGGTGTTCGACGAAACCCACCGCTCGACACGGATCCCGCTCGATCCCCTGGCCATTGCGCGAACCTATCTGGGGTTATCGACCGACCGCCGCTTCCTGATTCCGGCCGCGACCGTCGGCCTGATCATGGGCGGATTGTTCGCGATGTTTTCGACGGCGCCCCGGGTGTTGATCGAAGGGCTGGGCTTCAGCCCGATCCAGCTCGGGTTGTTCTTCGCGGGCACCGTCATGATCGTGTTCGCCGCCGGCATGCTGGCCACGCGGCTGGCGCCGCGTTTCGGGCTCGACCGCTCGATCCGCGGCGGCCTGATGGCGGCCGCGGCCGGCAGCATCGCCATCCTGCTGGTCGCGAGCTTCAACGCGACGTTCCTGCCGTTCCTGGGCGCGATGTGCGTCTTTCTGCTCGGCATGGGCATCGTCAATCCGCTCGGCACGGCGCAAGCGCTGTCCCCGTTCGGCGAAAAGGCGGGTGCCGCGTCGGCACTGCTCGGCTTCTGGCAGATGATGGGGGCGGCGATCGGAGTCTATCTGGCGGCGACGGTGTCGCGCGAGGCGATGTTCGCGCTCGGCACCGTGCTGACGGCGGCCTCGCTGCTGGCGGCCGGGCTCTATACGCGACGCGCCGGAACCAGCCGAGGCGTTCAGCGATAGACCAGGATCGGCACCGACGTATGCGTCAGCACCTTCAGCGTCTCGCTGCCGAGGATCGCCGACACGCCGCGCAGGCCGTGCGACGCCATCACGACGAGGTCGCAGCCCTGTCTCTTGGCGGTGTCGACGATCGCCGCATAGGGCTTGTCGTGTTCGATGCTCAGCGTGAGGCAATCGACGCCTGCCTCCCGCGCATTGTGGCTGATATTGTCGAGGTATTTCGCGGTCTGCGCGGCGACCAGCGCCTTGTATTGATCGAGCGCGCCCGAGACGATACTGGGATCGACCACGAGGGAATTGAGCGGCGTCGAGACCACCAAAGCGGTCACCTTGGCGCCGATGGCTTTGGCCAGGGCGATGCCGTGCTTCACCGCCGCCTTCGACAGTTCCGATCCGTCCGTGGGAAGCAGAATATGCTTGTACATGCGTCTTCTCCTGCCGCCATGCTGGGACGGGATCGAGGCAAGACGCATTGACTTGAATCAAGCGAGGGCTTGCCTGCGCCGAACGGTCACATGCTGCGCGCCGGAGCCGATGGTTTACGGTTTGGCGCGCGTGACGGCCTCGCCGTCTTCCTTGACGAAGGAGGCAACGGGATGCTCGAGCAGGTCGAGCACGGCCTCCGACGGCCGGCACAGTTTGACGCCCTTCGGCGTCACCACGATCGGCCGGTTGATCAGGATCGGATGCGCAAGCATGAAGTCGATCAGCTCCTCGTCGCTCCATTTGGAATCGGCGAGCCCGAGTTCCGCATAAGGCGTGCCCTTTTCGCGCAGCAGCCCGCGAACCGGAATACCCATCGCCCTGATCAGCTCAACCAGCCGTGCCCGGCTCGGCGGTGTCTTCAGATATTCGATCACCTCCGGCTTCTCGCCGCTTTGGCGGATCATGGCCAGCGTGTTGCGCGAGGTGCCGCAGGCGGGATTGTGGTAGATGGTGACGGTCACGTCGGAGCTTCCTTGTTCACGGCGGCTGATGTCTCGCCGCCGGCCTCATACCAGCCGCGCGACAGTTTCACCAGATGGACCACCGAGAGCATCACGGGCACCTCGACCAGCACGCCGACAACGGTCGCCAGCGCCGCCCCGGAGTTAAGGCCGAACAGGCTGATGGCGGCGGCGACCGCCAGCTCGAAAAAATTGCTGGCACCGATCAGCGCCGCGGGTGCGGCGACGCACCAGGCCACGCCGAAGCGCCGGCTCAGCCAATAGGCCAGCCCCGCGTTGAAATAGACCTGGATGAGAATAGGCACTGCCAGGAGCACGATCACCAGCGGCTGGGCGATGATCTGTTCGCCCTGAAAGCCGAACAGCATCACCAGCGTGGACAATAGCGCGACCAGCGACACCGGTTGCAGAACCTGCAGGGTCCGCGGCAGCGCCGCCGGCCCGCTGGCCAGCAGCGTCCGCCGCCACGCTTGCGCCACGATGACGGGCACCACGATATACAGCACGACCGAGATCAGCAGGGTGGCCCATGGCACCGCGATCGAGGCAACGCCGAGCAACAGCCCGACCAGCGGCGCGAACGCGAACACCATGATGACGTCGTTGAGCGCGACCTGGCTCAGGGTGTAATGCGGCTCGCCCTCGCACAGGTTCGACCACACGAACACCATCGCCGTGCAGGGTGCGGCCGCCAGCAGAATGAGGCCGGCGATATAGGATGGAATTTGCGCCGACGGCAGCCATGGCGCGAACAGATGGCCGATGAACAGCGAACCCAGGAGCGCCATCGAGAACGGTTTTACCGCCCAGTTGATGAACAGGGTGACGCCGACGCCGCGCCAGTGCTGGCGCACCTCGCCGAGCGCGCCGAAGTCGATCTTCAGCAGCATCGGGATGATCATCAGCCAGACCAATCCTGCCACCGGCAGATTGACCCGCGCGATCTCTGCGCTGGCAATGGTCGCGAACAGTCCGGGCATGAGATGCCCGAGCGCGACGCCGACAATGATGCACAGTGCGACCCACAGCGAAAGATACCGTTCGAACAGGCTCATCGCGGTTACGCCACGTCCGGGCGCGACGAGGTGGCGCCCTCTCCCCGGCCGATATCGCGCAGCCTGGTGCCGAGCGACAGACGATCGATGCTCTGCAATGGCAGGCTAGTGAAGGCGGCAATACGGTTCTTGAGATAGCGGAACGCCGCAACGAACGCCGCTTCCTTCGAGATATCGGAGCCCTCGGCTTCGGCCGGGTCTTCGATGCCCCAATGCGCCGACATCGGCTGGCCGGGCCATACCGGACAGGACTCGCCGGCCGCGCTGTCGCAAACCGTAAAAACGAAATCCATCACGGGCGCGTCGGGGCGAGCAAACTCTTCCCAGCTCTTCGAACGCAGATCGTCGATCGGGTAATCGAGGCTCTCGAGCACCTTGATCGCCAACGGATTGACCTTCCCCTTCGGCTGGCTGCCGGCGGAGAAGCCGCGGAAATGACGGTAACCATCTTTCCGCAGGATCGATTCCGCCAGAATCGAACGAGCGCTGTTGCCGGTGCACAGGAACAGAACGTTGTAGATGCGCTCAGGCATGGGCTTTCCCCTTCTTCTTCGGCGGGCAACAGGGCGTGAGGCTTTCGATCAGCGGCACGCAGATTTCGGGACGGCCGTCGCAACAATCCCGGAGCATGAACAGCATGACGGCCTGAAAGCGCGTCAGGTCGGCGCGATAGACGATGGAGCGGCTGAAGCGCTGCGCCGAAACCAGTCCGGCGCGGGACAGGATCGACAGATGCGACGACATGGTGTTCTGCGGCACCGCCAGCGCCTTGGCGATATCGCCAGCCGCGAGCCCCTCCGGTTCGTGCTTCACCAACAGCCGGAACACGTCGAGCCGGGTCGATTGGGCGAGCGCGGCGAGTGCGAGAATGGCTTGTTCTGATTCCATATATCCAGACTTATGGATATATTGTCGTTTGTCAATGAGATTCGCCACAGCGCACCTCAACGCAGAACCCAAAAGATTCCACGAGCAAGCGACGGTCATTTACGCGACGCACGCCGCACGGCTTGTTCGCCGGCGGCATGGCGGACATGGCCGGATTGGTCGCCGGCTCGGCCCGGTCGCGAAGGACCCAAGGCGGAACTCGGCCGGCATCAGGGGCGTGCTTAAGCCACCTATTGTGTTTGCGATCGGCTCCTACTAAAAAAAACGGAGGGGAATGCGGTCTCCCCTTGAGACCTCGGTCCAAGCACTGCGCAGCGCTCGACTTGTCGAGGAGATTTGCGCATGGATCATCCAGTCCGGGCGGTAGTTGCAGTTTTAACCGGCCTCGTGGCGCTCGCCAACACCCAAGGCCGAGCGTTTGCACAGTCAACCGTCACTGGTCCGCTTCAACTCGAAACCCAAATCCCGTTGGGCGATGTGCGTGGCCGGATCGACCACATGGCGGTTGATTTGAAAAGACAACGACTGTTCGTTGCCGAATTGGGCAACGATTCCGTTGGAATTGTCGATCTGCAAAGCCGCCAGGTGATCGCCAGGATTCCGGGATTAAAGGAGCCCCAGGGCGTCGGCTATGAGCCGACGACCGATACGCTTTATGTTGCCAATGCCGGTGACGGCTCAGTGCGATTGTTTGATGGCGATAGTTACAAGGCGACGGGACGAATTGAGCTCGGCAGCGATGCCGACAATATCCGCGTTGATGCAGCCGCCAAACGCGTCTTCATCGGGTATGGTAGCGGAGGATTGGCTGTTATCGATCCTTCGACCCGCAGCAAGGTAGGGGACATTCCCCTGAAGGGGCACCCCGAAAGTTTCCAAATCGACCCCGATACAAGCCAGATCTTCGTCAATGTGCCCGATTCCCACGGCGTCGCGGTCGCGGACCGCGTCTCGCAAAAGCAGATCGGAAAATGGCCGCTCACCAATGCGGGCGCCAATTTTCCGATGGCCATTGACCCTGTCCGCCACCGGATCCTCGTGATCTTTCGGACTCCTGCCCAGCTCGCCGCGTTCTCCATGACGGACGGCAAGCCGATCGCGAGCACTGAGACCTGCGGCGATTCCGACGACCTGTTCATCGATGCCAAGCGCAGCCGCGTCTACGTCAGTTGCGGGGCGGGCTTCATCGATGTTCTGGAAGCGAAAGAAGCGGCGTATCAACGGATCGCGCGTATTGCCACGGTTTCAGGTGCGCGCACGTCGCTTTTTGTGCCCGAGATGGATCGTCTGCTTGTTGCTGTCCGGGCAAGTTCCGGAATCTCAGCAGCCATTTGGATGTTCCGACCAACGCCTTAGGTCGAAGCCGCGAGACCGCGCATGTCCGCATGCCGCCAATATCTGAAACGGCAATTTCCGAGACGGCTTGCGTCGGGATCGATCGTCGCGCTGGGACTGATGTCATGGAGCACTTCGGCTTTTGCTTATCGCCCCTTCGACGGGACCGATGCCGCCGTGGCGGCGCCGGGAGAGGTAGAAATCGAGCTGCAGCCGGCGGGGCGCTTGCGCGAACAGAAAAGCACCACGCTGATCGCGCCGGCTGCGGTCCTTAACTACGGATTGAGCGAGGGATGGGAGGCGGTGCTCGAAGGCCAGGGTCAGACACCGCTGACACCATCAGGTCCCACCAGCATCACGTCCACGGGAGCATTCCTCAAACATGTCCTGCAGCCCGGCAGCCTGCAAGACAAGACCGGGCCCAGCGTCGCGACGGAATTTGGCATGCTGCTTCCAGACAGCACCGGGAATTCAGGCGTCGGAGCAAGTCTGGCCGGGATCGTCTCACAGCGCTGGGACTGGGGAACGATCCACTTGAATGCCGAGACCGCGCTTACCCGTGACCATCATGCGGACGTGTTTCTTGGCGGCATTATCGAGGGGCCGTCAAAATGGTCGATCCGGCCCGTTGCGGAGTTTTTTTATGAAAAGGAATTTGGCCAATCCGAGACGATATCCGGTTTGGTCGGGCTCATTTGGCGCGTCCGTGACAACCTCAGCTTCGACATCGCGTTGCGTCATGCTCTCACCAACGGCCATCCAGTCAGCGAAGTGCGCGCAGGGCTTACGTTCGGATTTCCTCTGGAGCAGTTCGGTGGTCGCGCTCGATCCAGGTAATCCCTGAGTCATAGACCAGGCCGTCTGCATCAACCGAAGACGTCCAGCGAATTTCTTCGGCTCGAACTGGCAATGGCCCTCTCAATCGGCGCATAGCGGACATCGATCAAGCCTCACCGATCAATCTCGATTTATGAGGACGCGCCCTAGCAGCATTTCTTGCTATCCTGGATTGGCGGACAGGGAACCGAACCGTAAGAGCAGAATACACAGCAATCGCCCGCGAGGGGTTTCAGTCTTTCGCCGCAGCCTTTGCAGTCATAGAAGAACTGGCAGGCGTCGGTAGGCATGGTCTCCGCCGATTGATGGCCGCATTTCGGGCAAGTCAGCGTTGATTCCAACTGCATGATCGTCTCGCTTGATGGCGGGCTTCCAGATTAGACGATATCGCGCCGCAAGAGAGCGGAGAAATCGCATGGGCGATGGCACCACCGATATCGCCGGGATCGAGATACCCTCTGCCAACCCGGTGTTTCTCACCGTGGTTGGAATTCACGTCCTGCTGGGACTCGCCTGTGTCGTCGCCGGCGCCATTGCCATGCTGAGTCCGAAACGTAGAGGTCGCCATCCCGGCTACGGAACGATCTATTTCTGGTGCCTGGCCGGAGTGTTCCTGACCGCGGCCGCCTTGGCGGCGGTGCGCTGGGCGCGGGACTATCACTTGTTCGTCCTGGGCGCGCTGTCATTTGCGGCGGCCTATTTTGGCCGGCGCGCCAGGCAGGAACGCTGGCGTCGTTGGGTCAGGCTGCACATCGCCGGCATGGGATCGTCCTATGTGTTGCTGTTGATCGCGTTTTATGTGGACAACGGCAAGAGCCTGCCGCTTTGGAGAGACCTCCCTGCCCTTGCATACTGGCTGGTGCCGGCAGCGATCGGCGCTCCCCTCATCGTCCGCGCGCTGCTGTGGCATCCGCTGACGCGTCAGCCGTATCAGCCTTAGATCAGTGGCCGATCTGTTATTTCGATCATTCTGGAAATATCAATTGACAGCATCGCCAGACGATGAAAGATTATCGTGATGAAACTCGACGACGCCGCCGCCCATCTCGAAGCCCTGGGCAATCCCACACGGCTGAAGATCTACCGCACGCTGATCCGCGCCGGCGCGGCCGGGCTGCCGGTCGGCCGCCTGCAGGACAAACTGAAGATCGCGCCATCGACCCTGTCGCACCACATCAAGGCGCTGGTGGTGGTGGGCCTGGTCACGCAGGTGCGCGAGGCGACGACGCTGGTTTGCCACGCCAATTACGAGGTGATGCAGGGGCTGGTGGATTTCCTGGTCGCCGAATGCTGCGCGGACGCCGAGAGCAAGGACACCAAGAGCGCCGCGTGATTCTTGCGCGCCGTTAATTTCGATATTTCCAGTTTGACGGGAGAAGACGATGAGCGAAGCGAAGACGGTGGCGATCATCGGCGCCGGCCCGGTCGGGCTCGCCGCGGCCGCGCATGTGCTGGAACGAGAACGAGGGCTGCGGCCGATCGTGCTGGAGGCCGGCGACAGCGCCGGGCATTCGGTGCGGCAATGGGGCCACGTTCAGCTGTTCTCGCCCTGGGGATACAATATCGACCGCGCGGCGGCGCGCCTGTTGGCGCCGACGGGGTGGAATTCTCCCGACCCGGATCAATATCCGACCGGCGCCGAGCTGGTTGAGCGCTACCTCGAACCGCTCGCCACCAGGACCGTTCTCGCGAGCCATATTCAAACCAATAGCCGCGTCACCGATATCAGCCGCGCCGGCTTCGACAAGCTCAAGACCAGGGGCCGCAAAGCCGCGCCGTTCGAGATCCGCTACCAGAACGGCCGGGGTCCCAAGGTCATGCGGGCCGACGCGGTGATCGATGCCTCCGGCACCTGGCACTCGCCCAATCCCGCCGGCGCCAACGGCCTGCGCGCCATCGGCGAGACGCAAGCCGCGGGCAAGATCGCCTACGGGATGCCGGACGTGCTCGGCAAGGACCGCGCGCGGTATGCCGGCAAGACCGTCGCGGTGCTGGGCGCCGGACATTCGGCGATCGGCACCCTCATCGATCTCGCCAAACTGGCGGAACAGGCGCCGGAAACCAGACCGGTCTGGCTGTTGCGCGGCAACGATCCGGCAAAGGCCTTCGGCGGCGGCGCCAACGACAAGCTCGCCGCGCGCGGCGAACTCGGCGCCGCCTTCGCCGCCCTGGTCGCGGCCAATCGCATCAGACTGGAAAGCGAATTCGGGGTTTCGCATCTCACGCTGGACGGCCCTCGCCTCATCGTCGGCGCCGGCAGCGGCTGTTGCGGACGTCAGATCACGGTCGACGAACTCATCGTGGCGACGGGTTTCCGTCCCGATCTCGATTTCGTGCGCGAACTTCGCATCCAGCTCGATCCCGCGATCGAATGCCCGGTGGCGCTGGCGCCGCTGATTGATCCGAACGAACACAGCTGCGGCACCGTGCGGCCGCATGGCGCGCGCGAACTGGCGCAGGCCGAGCCCGGCTTCTATTTCGCCGGCATGAAATCCTACGGCCGCGCGCCGACCTTCCTGATGCTGACGGGATACGAGCAGGTGCGCTCGATCGCGGCCGAACTCGCCGGCGACCGCGAGGCCGCCGAGCGCGTCGAACTGGTGCTGCCCGAGACCGGCGTCTGCACTCGATCCGACGCGCCTGACGCGAATAGCTGCTGCGGTGGACCGGCATTATCGGCTGTTGACGCCTGTTGCGCCGCGGATGCAAATGCGAAGCAACAGGGCAAGACGGGGTGCGGGTGCGCGTCCTGAACGCGCAGGGAGTGAGCGGTATTTCTCTGGAAGGTCGATCCGTTATCGTGGCGATGTGCGTCGGGCAGCTCGGCAGCCTGCTTCCCCACGTCGTCGTGCCGTCCATTCTGGCCGCGTTTCTGATTCCGGAATGGCATTTGAGCGGCGCGCAGGCGGGGCTTTTGGCCGGTTCCGGCGCCGCCGGTTACATGTGCGCCGTGCCGGTGCTGGCGACGCTGACCGACCGCATCGATGCCCGCAAGATCCTGATCGCCGGTTCCGCGGTCAGCGCGCTCGGCACCCTCTTGTTCGGCCTTTACGCGTCGGGATTGTGGTCGGGCGCATTGTTCAATGCGATCGCCGGTGTCGGCTTCGCCGGAGCCTACATGCCCGGGCTCAAGGCGCTGACCGACCGGCTGGCGCCGGGCGATTCGTCGCGCGCGATCACCTTCTACACGTCGAGCTTTTCGTTCGGTGTCGGCCTGTCCTTCCTGGTTTCCCAACTCGTCGCCGAAGGCTGGGGCTGGCGGGCCGCGTTCATGGCGACGGCCTTCGGCCCGCTGGTGATGCTGACGGCCTGCTTCCTGTTGCGGCCGGTCGATCCAAAGCCAACGCAGGGCCACCTGCTGGATTTCGCACCGGTGTTCCGGAACACGCAAGCCATGGGTTTCGTGCTCGGCTATGGCGCGCATTGCTTCGAGCTCTTCGGCATCAGGACCTGGATCGTCGCGTTCTGGACCTTCGTGACGATGCGGAATTCGCAAAGCCCGCTTCTGACGCCCATTGTCGTCAGCGTGCTGTTCTCCGTGCTCGCGATGCCCGCGAGCATCCTCGGCAACGAATTCGCGCTGCGGATCGGCCGGCATCGCGCCATCACGGCCGCCATGTTCGCTTCCGCCGTGGTGGCGCTCCTGATCGCGATATTCGCCGACAAGTCGCCGTGGTTCCTGCTGCCGCTGATCCTGGCCTACGCCATCACGGTGCCAGCCGATTCCGGGGCGCTGACGTCGGGCATGGCGATGGCCGCCGAGCCCCGCTATCGCGGCGCGACCATGGCCATGCATTCGACCATCGGCTTCAGCCTGTCGGCGCTCGGCGCGTGGGTCGTCGGCGTCGCGCTGGACACGGCCGGCGGGCCGCAAAACCCTTCGGCCTGGATGGCGGCGTTCACGGTGCTGGCGGCGGGAGCCCTGGTCGGTCCGCTCGCGCTCTATTGGTGCAGAAGGACGGCGCTGCAGACATGAGCGGGCGCCAGCTTCCGATCATCCTGGCGCTCGGCACCACGCAAACGCTGGCGTGGGCGTCGAGCTATTATCTGCCCGCGATCCTCGCCGATCCGATCGCGCGCGACCTCGGCGTCTCCTCGAACTGGATCTTTGCGGCGTTCTCGGCCTCGCTGGTGATCTCGGCGCTGCTCGGCCCGCGCGTCGGCCGCCAGATCGACCTCGTCGGCGGCAGACAGGTGCTGTCGATCTCCAACCTGACGCTGGCCGCGGGATTGGCGCTGCTCGGTGCCACCACCTCTATTCCCATGCTTGTCATCGCTTGGCTGCTGCTCGGCATCGGCATGGCCTTCGGCCTGTACGACGCCGCCTTCGCCGCGCTGGGGCGCATCCATGGCGACGCCGCGCGCCGTTCGATCACCGGCATCACCCTGCTCGCCGGTTTTGCCTCGACCGTCGGATGGCCGCTGACCGCGTTCGGCCTCGAGCACATTGGCTGGCGCAACACCTGTTTTGCCTGGGCCGTGGCGCACATCCTGATCGGCCTGCCGCTCAATTTCTTCATGCTGCCAGCGGTGAAGGGCGCCAAGGCGGCTGTCGCCACCGCGGCCAAGCCGCACATTCCGATCGACCGGACCATGGTCCTGCTGGCGTTTGCCTTCGCCGCCGCCTGGAGCGTCACCGGTGCGATGGCGGCGCATCTGCCGCGCATCCTCGAGGCGGCAGGCGCCACCACGCTGCAGGCGGTGGCGGCTGGCGCCCTGATCGGTCCGGCGCAGGTGGCGGCCCGCATCGTCGAGGCGAGCCTCCTCAGCCGTTATCATCCGCTGCTCTCGACGCGGCTCGCATGCCTCACCCACCCGATCGGCGCTGCCATCGTCGCGCTGATGGGCGGCGGCGCGGCGGGCGTGTTCGCGGTCTTCCACGGCGCCGGCAACGGCATTCTGACCATCGCGCGCGGCACGCTGCCGCTGGCGATCTTCGGCCCGGAAAATTATGGCTATCGGCTCGGCATCATCGGCGCGCCGGCGCGGATGGCACAGGCCGCCGCCCCGCTCGCGTTCGGTCTCCTGATCGACGCCATGGGAAGCCGCATCCTGATCGTTTCCTCCGCGCTCAGCCTGTCGGCGCTGGCGGCGTTATTGCTGTTGCGGCAGCAGCCCCCGGCGCGGTGACGTGACAGCGCCCGGGCGGATTTGCCCTTCCAATTCCGCGGCATTTCAAGCAAAACCACGCCATGGAAAAGCAGTCCGAACCGGCAGAGGGATTCAAGGGGCTCGTGCGCTGGGCGATGACCCCGCCGCAATCGGTCGCGGTCTATTTCGTCATCCTCGTGCTGGTGCTGGGAATGTCGTTCTACGCGGGCACGCTGAGCCCGAAGAAGCCCGCCGGCATGGCGCCTCCGCCGGTGTCCGCGCCGCGCAACTGACGCGACGTCATGCCCGGTCGTGACCAGTCAAACAGGACGCCCCGATGGCCCGCGAGACAACGCCTGCGATCGTTCGCATCGACCCGCCCGAACTCGGCATCCCGCCCGGCTATTCGCAAATCGTCGACGTCAGCGCCCGCCGCTTCGTGTTCATATCGGGCCAGACCGCGCTCGATCGCGACGGCAATGTGATCGGCAGGAACGACTTTCCGGCGCAGGCGGCGCAGGTGTTTTGCAATCTTGGCATCGCGCTGGAGGCCAGTGGATGCACCGCGGCCAATCTGGTGAAACTGACGGTGTTCCTCACCGACATGAGAAATCTCGGGCCCTATCGCGAGGCGCGCAACCGCTTCTTTGGCTCGGTGACCCCGCCGACCGCGCCTGCGGTGACGCTGGTCGAGGTGTCGAAACTGTACAGCGCGGAGTTCATGATCGAGATCGAGGCGATCGCGGCGGCGTGAAGTTCCGGCCGCGGCGGCGGCTTCGGGCCACGACACAATTTCGTCATGACGACCGTTTGCCGCGTGGCGGTCACGACTTGCGCGCCTTTGGTGTGCTAACGACGACCTCCAACCCCCGAATCCGGATTGTCCATGCCAACGGCGAAGCTGCGTGCGTCCACTATTCTCGGCGAATTCGAGCAGGCCCAGGCCGAACTCGTCGGCAAGGCCGTGGTTCTCAGCGACGGCAAGGCCGGTACGGTGGACGGAATCTGGCTGGATGAACTGCACGGGCTGAGAATCGCGATCAGGGGGCACGAAGGCAAATGGCCGATCTCCACGGTCAAGCTGGTGCAGGGTTAGCAGGATCGGCGCCTTCCGCGACCAACCAGATCACGCGAACTACCCGAACGGTGTTTAGAAACCGACCGCTCCGCGATCGATCACGGCTCGTTCAAGGATCGGAACCAATCCGCGACGAGGCACTTGAACAGGAGTTCCATCACGGGATTCGCCATGTTGAAATCACCTGTCGGGAAGTCCATGACCGTGCCTTATGGCGCGGACGAAACCATCTACGTCGTTGTCGATCGCTCCGGCCGGCGGGATGGTCTCGATCGCGAAACCGAGGTGGAGCGGCCGGACATCGAAACCATCCTGACCGAATTGATGTCGGGGCGGTTCAACGATCCCATACGCGTCATTGCGTTCAACACCCTCGAAC
>JBAUUA010000574.1:0-9050 GCA_049582465.1 Bradyrhizobium sp.
TGTCGGAGGACGCACGGACGATTTCCCGGCCGTCGAACCGGACCGAGCCGGTACGTTTGCCGATGATTCCCATCACCGATTTCAACGTGGTGGTTTTGCCGGCGCCGTTGCGTCCGAGCAAGGTGACGACTTCGCCGGCATTCACATTGAAATTGATGCCGTGAAGGATGTGGGATTCACCGTACCAGGCCTGCAGGTCCTGCACCGCCAGCACCGGCGCGGCGCCGGTTGCGGCCGCAGCCCTGGTCGCGGTATCGGCCATTTTCAAATCAGCCATGACCCGCCCCCAAATACGCTTCCTTGACGCGCTCATCCTTGGTCAACTCGGCATAATTGCCTTCGGCAAGCACCTGTCCGCGCGTCAACACGGTGATGATGTCGGACAGATTGGCAACGACGTTGAGATTATGTTCGACCATCAGGATGGTGTATTTGGCGGAGATGCGCTTGATCAAGGTCGCGATCTTGTCGATGTCCTCATGTCCCATGCCGGCCATCGGCTCGTCGAGCAGCATCATTTCCGGATCGAGCGCCAGCGTGGTCGCGATCTCGAGCGCGCGCTTGCGCCCATAGGGCATTTCGACCGCCGGTGTCTTTGCGAATTCGCTCAGGCCGACGTCGTCGAGCAGTTCAAGGGCGCGGCCGTTGAAGCGGTCGAGCACCGATTTGGAACGCCAGAAGTCGAAGGAATGCCCGTGCTGACGCTGCAGCGCGACCCTGACATTTTCCAGCGCGGTCAGATGCGGAAACACCGCCGAAATCTGGAACGAACGCACCAGGCCCAGGCGCGCCACGTCGGCCGGCGCCATCGCCGTGATGTCCTGTCCCTTGTAGAGGATCTGGCCGGCCGAAGGCTTCAGGAACTTGGTCAGCAGATTGAAGCATGTGGTCTTGCCGGCCCCGTTCGGACCGATCAACGCGTGAATGCTGCCACGCCGGACCCGGAGGTCGACATCGCGAACAGCGAAGAACCCCGCGAACTCCTTGGTTAATCCGCGGGTTTCGAGAATGAACTCATCAGCCAATCAAATTTCCCCCATCAACCATTGCCGCGAAGCCCCCGCGCATGGCCAATTTTCCCTAACCGGCAGGTTCTCTTTGAGGACGCCGCCTGGAATGCGTCCCGGACCCTGCCCCTCCGGGCCGGAATATGCCGTCAACGGCCCGCCTTGCGCAAGGTGGAAAGCTGGGCATTCGGCGGTACCGGCAGACCCTTTGAATTCGCCATAAGTCCAATTGCTTGGGAGCCACAACCCAGGCGCTTGCGCGCTGTGTTCGGCAGCCCTCCGGGGCGAGTCCGGAAAGCGCTCATTAACGGTGTTTAGATGCAATCTTACGGTTTCACGAAATATTTGCCCCTGCAGCCGAAGGTTCGGTGTTTTGATTATTTTGGTATTGAGAACGGATCGCAGCGGTGCATTTCGAGAGTGCCAACCCATCGGTCGTCAAATCGATCAAGCAGCGGGACCTGCTGAACACCTGGCTGCGACTCTATTCCCGCGAGCAGAAATTGCCGCGCGTCGAGGAATACCAGCCCGAGCGTCTCGCCGATGAGCTTGCCGACCTCGTCTATTACACCGTCGATGCCGTCGAGCAGCCCCCGCGCCTGACGATCCAGAGCGACGGCACGCGGATGTCGAATGCCTACGGCCACACCGGCAAGGGCAAATATCTCGACGAATACATCGGACCGCGACTCGTGCCCGTGGTGATGCCGGTCTATTACAAATGCGTCGCCGTCGGCCTGCCCGTCTACACCATCGCCAACATCGACGACAGCTATGGGCGAATCGTCGCATATGAGCGGCTGCTGCTGCCGTTCGCGGAAGGCGGCGCCGTCAGTCATGTAATCGCCTCGCTGAAGACCATCAGCGAGGACGGCGGTTTCGAAATCAAGAACCTGATGCGGGGAAACGATGCACTGCCGACGCCGAAACTTCGCACCGTGATCGACCGCGACCTCTTCCACCGCGCCCCCGGCCGCATTCCGTCCGGCGACCAGATCGAATTCGGCTAGCACTGGATGCAATTCGAAAGCGCCAATCCCTCGGTTGTCAGGTCCATCCGGCAACGCGATCTCCTCAACACCTGGCTGCGCGCGGTGGTCAAACCGCGCCCGCTGCCGCTCCTCGCCGATTACCGGCCGGAGTGCCTCGCCGACGAACTTCCGGACATGATGGGATTTAACGTCGACGGCTGTGGCGACGAGGCGCGCTTCCTGATCACCCAGGAGGGCGCAACGCTGACCAAGGTCTATGGCAGCGAGCACCTCGATCCCCAGCAGTTGATCAATCGCTATCTCGACGATGCGATCGGTCCCGAACGATACGAACACGTCGTCACCCTGTACCGCGCTTGCCTTGCGTGCAAGCGGCCGGCCTATTCGATCTCCATGGTGCAGGACCCGGACGGCCAGGATGTCCAGTATGAGCGCCTGCTGCTGCCGTTCGGCAACGCCGACAGCGTCGAGCAGATCGTCGGTTCCTACAAGGCCATCAGCACCGAGGGCCACTTCAAGATCAGCAATCTGATGGGAATGCGGCCGCGCGCGGTACCGGCGATCATCGTGCGCGCCGTCATCGACCAGGATATCGTTCGCTGTTCCACGCACACCCGCGCGTCGGAAGATATCATCGAGCTGGACTAGCGTTTCCGCGCGGCGCCCGGCTTGACTTCCTTTTCATAGATTTCGGGCTTGAAGCCGACCAGCAGTTTGCCGCCGAATTCGAGCACCGGCCGCTTGATCATCGAGGGCTGCGCCAGCATCAAGGCGAGTGCCTTGCGCTCGTTGAGGCCCTCCTTGTCGCCGTCCGGCAATTTGCGGAACGTGGTGCCGGCGCGATTGAGCAGGGTTTCCCAGCCGACATCGTCGCTCCAGCCCTTCAGCTTGTCCCTTGCGATGCCTTCGCTCTTGTAATCATGGAAATCATAGGCGACGCCGTGGCTGTCGAGCCAGGTGCGCGCCTTCTTCATGGTGTCGCAGTTCTTGATGCCGTAGATGGTGATGGTCATGTCAGCTCATTCCGGAATAACGGTGTGCGGACAACCATTGTAGGGTACTGTGAGCTTCCTTGCATCTGGGGCGACCATGGAATTCACCGCGCTGTTTCTGGCCGTGGCCGTCACGATGCTCGTCGCCTGGCGAGGGCCGCGTTCCCTGGCGCTGACCCTGTTCGCGGCCGTGCTGGTCGCCTGCGTCGCGACCTATCTGCACCATGCGACCGATACACTGAAGCTGTCGTTCTGAGGCATTGGCATGACGCGATCATTCGCCATAACGCTCAATGCGCTCAGCCTGTATGCCGTGGCGCTGGTTTTGGCGGCTGCCTTTGCCGCGCAACTCTGGCTGCATGAACTGCCTTGCCCCCTGTGTTTGCTCCAGCGCATCCAATTCGCGGTGCTGGCTATCGGGCCCATCATGAATGTCCGCTGGGGGCCACGCCCCAGCCATTACGCCTTGTCGCTGCTGGCGGCCGCCGCCGGTGCCGCTTTTTCGACGCGCCAGATCCTGCTGCATATCCTGCCCGGCGATGCCGGCTATGGCACGGCGCTGTTCGGGTATCACTATTATACGCTGGCATTGATCGGCTTCGCCGCGGCCATCGTGCTGCTCGCGGCGATCCTGCTGTTCGACCGTCAGTTCGTAGAGGACGGCGCGGCGCCGCAAGTTGCGTCCGGCGCCTTCGTGACTGCGGCAGTATGGCTCGTCATCTGTTTGACGACGCTGAATGTCGTTTCGACGCTGCTGGAATGCGGTTTCGGCGCCTGCGCCGACAATCCCATGGTTTACGAACTGCTCAAGCGCGGGACCTGAGCGGCCGGGCAAGGATCGCCCTGTGGCGCATCAAACATTCCTCCCAAACACGGTCACGCATAGACGCCGGCGGATTTCCATGCCCTGCCGCCGGTACAGCGCGATGGCGCTGTCATTGTCGGAAAAGACGTGCAGGAACGGAATCTCGCCGCGCGCCGCAATCTGCCGCGCTATCGCCCCAAGCAGCAACTGCGCGTAACCGCGGCCGCGATAATCCGGATGCACGCAGACGGCGGTGATCTCGGTATAATCGGCCGGTTTCATGCGTTCGCCCGCCATCGCCGCCAGTCTTCCATCGACCTTGATGCCGAGAAACGTCCCCAATTCACGGGTTCGCGCGGCAAAGGGACCGGGGTTGGTCAGTTTTGTCAGCGCCATCATCTCAGATACGTCACCGGCGCCGAGCGTGACGATGTCCGCGCTGCCCGAGACCTCGGCAGGCATCCCGATCATCTGCTCGCCGGTCTTGGCGACCAGGATCTTGAACTCCGCCGGCGCGGTCACCGGATCCGGCGTGAACAGCACGACATAATCGGATGGCGACATCAGCGCGCCGAGCGCGGCGAAACCTTGCGGCGACATCTCGCTCAAGGCCGCGAACGGCCCGATATCAGGCGGATAGCGCCGCGCCAGCGCACCGCCTTCCGCCAGCGCCGCCTGCCTCGTGGTCAGCGCATACCAGACGGGGTGGTCAAGCGGATGCAGCGTGGACATGCGGTTGTTCCCGGCTTTTCTCTAGCCGGCCGCCCCGTCATCGAGACTGACGATCACCGCGGCGTTGGCGATGAGGATGGAATCGCTGCCCTGCTCGGCGGGAATCTCGAGCCCGCCCTTGACCGCCGACACCGTCACCGTTCCGTAAGGCAGCTCCTTGGCGACCGCCGCGGTGTCGACCGCGCTCGGATCGGGCACGGGGATGGTGACATCGACGAACATGTCCTTTGCGGTCTTGCCCAGCATCCGGAAGAAGCCGAGGCTACTGTGGCGGATGGCGTCCGATACCGCGCGCCGGGCTGCCTTGGTGGCGTCCTTGCCGTGGACGTCGACGCCCATGCCCATTTCGGTGATACAGCGCACGCGTGCCATCGGGTTTCTGCTTTCGTTGGGGTGCGAGAGACGTCAATCTATGAAGGTTTGCGCCATGTGCCAAGATGCGAGAACGCTCACCGCGCGTCCCGGCAACGCTTGCGGCAGCCCGCCCGAACAAAGCGGACAACCGGCGCCGCATGCCATCGGCACCGCCCGAGCATCAGGGCGGCGCCTTGCATCGATCGAGAACCCTTCCGCCGGCCGCTCTAGCCGGCGGATTTTTCCGTGACTCCCGGCGTGAAGAGAGCTCCAACCGGCAACTTCTCCTGCAGACTGTATGGACTGACCTGGTTCTCCTTTACCCATCGTTTTTCGGCGTGGGATTCGAAGGGAGGAGGAATTTCACCCTGAAGCGACCAAAGATCGGCCGGCACCTCATCGATGGTGACCTCCCAGTCATATCCTCGGTCCCTGACATAGGGTGCGATCAACTGGTCGACCGCCTTCACCCACCATTCCCTGATGATCGGGCCGGGCAAGGTCCTGGCCATGTGTTCGAGCTTGAAACGAACGAATTTGCCGTGCGATACGCCGCCGACATAGACCGAATCTGCGGCGACTTCCTCGAAGATCATCACAACGTAGAATTTCGGGATCGGAATCCTCGAATACATCGCGGTGACTTTCTCGGCGAATTCCTTTTTATCCTGAGCCGAGTAGGCGCCGACGGGATGATAGATTTTCCATAGGGGCATGACGTTTCTCCAACCGGATTGAATGATGATCGTTTTCGACATCGGGACTTCCGGCGCTCGCCGAGCGCCTCCGAACCATATTTTCATATGATGATTATCATCTGATGGCCTTGTTTCCGTTTTATTTCACGATCGACCGGTCTGGTTACGGTTGAAGCAAAGATGGGACATGGTGCCCGGCCGGAGTGCGATGTGGGCCGGCCGTTCGGCAGACTCATGGTCCGGCGCAAGCGTTGCGCCGGACCATGAGGTTGGCTCTGATTATTGCTGGAGGAAAGCGAGCGCCTGCTCAACGAAGGCGGTATGGTACTGGAAGATGCCACCGTGCCCGGCGTCCGGGAAAATGCTCAATTGCGCATTCGGCAGCCTGCGGGCGAGCTCGAACGAGTTGAACGACGGCACCATCACGTCGTCATCGCCATTGGCGACCAGGACCGGTTGCTGGACCGTTCCAAGCTTCGCCGCGTCACCTTTCCCCCAGGCCTGGATCGCCGCGATCTGCGCCTGCACAGTCTCGTTGCTGACGGGCGTGTCGAGGTCCTTGGTGCGTTCCTTCAGGCGACCAAGGAACTCGCCGGCCGCCGCCTGGCCGTTGCTGGTCTGGGTAAAGAACAGAAACTGTTTCGGGTGCTTATTGCTGGCGCCTGCCTTGCCAAACGCGTCCTGCAGAATGGCACCGACATTCACGATGCCCTCGCCGCCCGCTGGGCCGGTGCCGGCAAGAATGATTTTGCGTACCAGACCGGGTTGTTGTTGCGCGATGGCCTGGGAGACGAAGCCGCCGAGCGAGAAGCCCAACAGATCGACCTTGCTAAAGCCGAGAGCGCCGATGAACGCGGCGGCATCCCGAGCCATCTCCTCGACCGTCTTGGGGGTAGAACCTCCGGATCCGCCGACCCCGCGATTGTCGAATGCAATCACGTGGTGCTTCGCGGCCAGGCCATCCACGACCCTCGGATCCCAATCGTCCAACACCGCCGTCAGATGGTGGAGGAACACCACGGGGACGCCATCCTTCTTGCCGATCTCCCGGAACACGAATTTCGTGCCGTTCACGTCGACCGATTTGGTTGCCGCGTTTTCAAAGGTCATGCTCATCGTTTTTCTCTCGGTTAATCGCGAGGTTGGCTACCGTTCGCGAGGGTTGTTTTTGGAATAACGATCGTTATATTATAATCGTCATTCTATGGATCAAGCGCCATCAAGTTATTTTGAGAGGCTGGTGATGAGATATCCGTCCGACCAAAAAGCCCGGGCCAAGGAAGCCATCCTGCAGGCCGGGGCAAAGGCGCTGCGAACGAACGGTTTCAACGGGATCGGCGTCGACGGCATCGCGGCGTCGGCCGGCGTCACGTCCGGCGCCTTCTATTCGAACTTTTCGAACAAAGAGGCGCTGCTGCAGGACGTCATCGGGGCCTGCCTCGGCGAACCCTTCATCGATTCGGAAAGCGGGAGCCTCACCGAACGGCAGGCGCGCCTGAAAGAATGGCTGGCGATGTATATCAGCGCCGCCCATCGCGCGGACCCCGCGTCCGGCTGCGTCATGCCCTCCTTGAGTGCGGACGTTGCACGCGCAAGTCCGAAAATACGCGCCACCTACAGACGCAAAATGCTGGCGCTGGTCCGCAGGATGTCGAATGTCCTGGGCGTGGCAGGACCCGATAGTGAGAAGAGTGCCTGGAGCATCGTCGCGATGATGGTCGGCGCGATTGCAATCTCACGGGCCATGCCCGACGGCGAGGAGCCGGATCGGGTGCTCGATTCAGCGTTGCAAAGCGCCATCGCACTCATCGCTCCAAAGTAAGCCCAGCGAGATATCTCGAAGCCAATCCGAGACGTCCGCCCCCCGGCGACGGGTGCCCCTTCGATACCTGCAGCATGACGTCTCAGCCTTGACGAACCGCGTCATCGGACCGGCCGGCGCCGTTGCGTCGGCTCGAAATCAGCTTCAGCCAGGGCGCCGTATGGAAGGCGCTCATCAACAGGTACATCGGGACCATTCCGCTCCACGGCGACCCCTGCATGGCCGAGCAGAGCATCTCCGGCGCACGGCTATCGAGAACCGCCGTAAGCAGCGCCATGATGGCGAAGGTCGGTGCCGCCGCGAGGCTCAGCCAGCCGGCCGCGCCGAGCGCGACCGCGTTGCCGTTTTCACGAGGGGTCGCGCCGGAGCCGCATCCGCTACGATGGGTCTCGCTCACGGTTCTCTCCCGCCAACGAGCTGCGCGTCGTATTCGTCGTGGCGGCGCCACCAGGGGCCCTTCTCGTTGCGGCCTTTGGGCGCGCGGTCGAGCCACTGATACATGCCCCAGATGCCGTCCACGCCGCGCGCGTAGGTGGAATAGGTGTGGTAGATCACGCCGTCCTCGCGCACGAACGCGCTCAGGCCAGGCCGGTCGCGCCTGTATGTGCGCACGTCGGTCCCGCAAGTGGCCGCGAACTGGACGACGCGTTCTGGAACCTGTGCCGTGTCCATCGCGTGGCCGCCGCGTCTGTAATTGTATTCGATTGCTCCCTCGCGCTGCTGCTCTTCGGTGAAAGAGACGTTGAAATCGAAGTTGAACTCGCCGCCGGACGAGGACGCCCAGGGGAACGTCCAGCCCATCCGCCGCTTGTAGGCTTGCAGCTTCGGAAGCGGCGCCCGCGACACCGCCGAGAGCGTGACGTCATGGTTCGCCAGATGAACGACGAACCCGTCGAAGCCATCCGCGATCGCCGAGCAGGACGGACATCCCGCGGTGTAGTCGGGTCCGAACATGAAGTGGTAGACGAGAAGCTGCGAGCGCCCTGCGAAGAGATCCGCCAGCGAGGCGTTGCCCGCATCGGTCTCGAACCGGTACTCCTTATCGACCCGGACCCACGGCAGCGCCTGCCGTTGCCGCGCCACCTCGTCGCCGCGCCGGGTCAATTCCTTCTCCGCCTGGAGCAGTTCGAGCCGCGCCTTCAGCCATTGTTCGCGTGTTCCGGTCATGTGTTCCATCATCATTGTTCTCCGCTGGGTTCCCTGGTCGAGTGGCCCGGGCCGACGGCGTGCACAGTCACAACGGCTCCAGCCCATTCGACCAGGGATGTGAGAAACGTTGGGGAAAGGATCGTCCAGTCGACCATGATGGCCATCTCGCTGCGACGCACTGGTTTGTCGTCATGTGATAGATTAGGACCGCGATATCGGACGGTGAGAGTGACAAGTGTGACGGGATTCGCATGGACTCGCTGATAACAGCCGCAGGCCGCGCGCTAGCGGCCGGGGATCCGCTGGGCGCATTGAAGCGGGTGGCGCTTCGCGACGACGCACCGGCGCTGGCGCTTCGCGGCATCGCGATGGCGCAGCTCGGCGATCTCGCCCGTGCCAAGGCGCTGCTGAAAAGCGCGGCACGCGCCTTCGGCCCGAAGGAGACCATGGCACGTGCCCGGTGCGTCGTCGCCGAAGCCGAGATCGCGCTGGTCTCCCG
>JBAUUA010000575.1:0-2105 GCA_049582465.1 Bradyrhizobium sp.
CGGGTGTTGCGCGCGATGGACATGCCGACCATTGATCATCGCGGCCCCGAATTCGCGCAATTGGGACTCGATGTTCTGGCGGGGTGTAAGGCAGTCTTCCGGACTAAAAATCCTGTCGTGATCTACCCCTCGTCGGGGACCGGAGCCTGGGAAGCCGCGATTGTTAATTCGCTGTTCCCCGGCGACAAAGTTTTGATGGCCGAGACCGGCCACTTTGCGACGCTCTGGAAGAACCTGGCCGAAAAATTCAAGTTGGAGGTGGATTTTCTGGCCGGTGATTGGCGCCGGGGCGCGCAGCCTGCCGAGATCGAGGCTCATCTGCTTGCGGATCGTGAGCGTCGCATCAAGGCGGTCATGGTGGTCCACAACGAAACGTCGACCGGCGTGACAAGCCGAATTCATGAGGTCAGAAAAGCCATCGATCGCGCAAAGCATCCGGCGTTGCTGCTCGTCGATACAATCTCGTCGCTCGGCTCGATCGAATATGAGCACGACGCGTGGGGCGTCGATGTCACCGTGTCCTGCTCGCAGAAAGGACTCATGCTGCCCCCAGGCTTGGGGTTCAATGCGGTCTCCGAAAAAGCTCTGTTGGCCGCAAAGGCTAATCAGACCAGCCGCTCCTACTGGGATTGGCATGAAATCATTCAGCAGAACAAGAGCGGATCCTGGCCGTACACGCCTGCCACAAATCTGCTTTATGGGCTGAAGGAGGCGATCAAGATGTTGATGGAGGAGGGATTGGACAACGTGTTCGGCCGCCACCTGAAACTCGCTGCGGCGACTCGGGCTGCTGTTCGTGCGTGGAATCTGGAAATTCTGTGCCAAGACCCGAAAGAGCATTCCCCAATCCTAACTGCTGTCGTTATGCCCACGGGGCATGACGCGGATTATTTCCGTGATGTGGCGCTGAAGAACTATGACATGTCGCTCGGCGCGGGCCTGTCCAAAGTAAAGGGCAGGGTGTTTCGCATTGGCCATCTGGGCCACTTCAACGAATTGATGCTGATGGGAACGCTGTCGGGAGTCGAAATGGCGCTCGGTGTCGCCAAGGTTCCGCATAAGGCCGGCGGCGTGTTAGCCGCCATGGAAGTGCTCAAGGCAAAAGATGTCGCTCCGGTCTCCACCCACCGGGTCGTATAGAAAGTGTCGTCAAAAAGATGATGGGCGACCGCGCACCGCGCCCGTCGCAACGTAACCAAAGGCAGAAATCTAGACACGTGCCGTTGTAATGCCGCCGGCATCCAGCGATTAAGCAGCGAAGCTTCCAGCGCCGAGTTCAAAAAACGCGAGGGATATCCCGCTGATCGCGGGCACCTCGATAGAGGGGGAAACGCAACATGGAACAGATAACTCGTCGAAGCATGGGTCGTTGGTACATATTGGTACTGATCAGTCTGATGTACCTCATTACGTACCTTGATCGAGTGAACATCTCGACCGCGGCGCCGGTCATCAGCAAGGAATTTGGCTTCGACAAAATAACGATGGGCGTGATCTTCAGCGCTTTCGGCTGGGCCTACGCCATGTTTCAGGTTCCCGGCGGCTGGCTCGGCGATCGATTTGGTGCGCGGAATGTTCTGACAGTTATTGTCAGTTACTGGTCGGCCATGACGGCAGCGACCGCCGTGGCCGGCGGCGCAGCCTCGTTTATGGTGCTCCGCTTTCTGTTTGGCATGGGCGAAGCTGGCGCGTTTCCGGGCGCAACACGTGCCATGCAGCTCTGGTATCCGCGGCACGAGCGCGGCTTTGTCCAGGGCGTCACCCACAGCGCGAGTCGCCTCGGCGCAGCCATTGCGCCGCCGATTGTCGTGCTCATCATGACGGCGCTCGGCTGGCGATCCGTGTTCTATATTTGCGGTGCGGTCGGCATCCTTTGGTCAGTGTTATGGTACTTCGCCTATCGCAATCTCCCGGAAGAGCACGCGCTGGTGAATGAAGCGGAGCTCAAATATATCCGCGGCGTCGACGAAAAGGGTAACGCCAGATGCGTCCCGCGATCCTAGCTTCTTGAACGTTCCTTGGACGACGCTCACATAGCCTCTGCCCCAAGCCTGAATGATCGGACGCAAGCTGGGATATCGTCGATGCGGCTGCAAACCAGGTCC
>JBAUUA010000576.1:0-3476 GCA_049582465.1 Bradyrhizobium sp.
CCCAAAACGCCACTGACTAAATCGCCTGTCCCGGACCAATTCGACCCAGCCTCGTTGGCTGCTTTGACGAGCGAGGATCCGATTGTCGCTGACAATCCTTGGGTGTTGCATTAACCGCCGCCAACCCTTTCTCGGTAAGCGCGACCCGGGCTGCGGGGTATGCCCGATTCCCCAATGCAGGATTGGCAACCCGGGCAGAGCTGGCAAAAGCCGAATGATCGATTTGGAGGGTAGGCGGCAATCGGTTTGCAGACAGAGTGCAGACACATGGCTTTTCGCCGGATCTGCACTTCTGCGCTAAGTGGTTGACTTCAATGGTGAGCGCGGAGGGACTCGAACCCTCGACCCCATGATTAAAAGTCACGTGCTCTACCGCCTGAGCTACGCGCTCACGTGAGGCGCTGTGTAGGGGTCCGCTTGGTGCGGGTCAATAGCGCGGCGACCGGCAGACCGGCGGGCGGGAGAGGTCGGATTGTCGTGCCGACTCCGTCCGTTAGCCGGGAGTCCTCAGACGGAGGACCGCCTCCAAAACGCGCCTGCCTCAGCTGGCCTCGGTATGAATCTTGGACGCCACCGGCTGCGAGGAGCCGACCACCGTCGGCAGGGTCACCGGGCGCAGCCCGATCAGCTCGGCGGTCCGGATCCCGGTATTGCGCCAGAATTCGAACGAGTTGATCCGCGAATTCTCCAGGATGGCGATTGCCACCGCCGCCAGGAACGGCAGGCTCTGCAGCACCAGCACGCCTGCGAAGATATAGATCTCGCGCACTTCCTTGAAGCTGTTGGTGGCGACCAGCACGGCGGCACCGACCAGGAGCAGCACGCCGATCACGGCCTCCCAGAACGCCTGGAACTCGATCGACATCCGCGACAGGCCGCCCTTGGAGGTACGGGCAAAGGCGAGGTGCTCGGTGATCAGCCCATTGGCGACCGCGCGCGACACCGTCCACTGCACCGACATCGCCGCGACCATCGCGCCCAGCATCTGCCCCCATTTCACCGGCACGCGCAGGCGATAAAGCACCATGAAATGCATCAGCGACACCACGAAGGCGGCGATGATCGGCAGCGTCAGGATCTTGTCGGGAATGGCGATGTCGGCGAAGGCGACGATCGGAACCCAGATCAAATTGAGGATCGCGACCAGCACGCCGATGCTTTCGGCCCCGAGCCAGTTCAGCCAGCCCAGCGAAAACTCGCGGCGCTGCTGCGGCGACAGCCGGCTGGCGCCGGGCAGGAACCGCCGCCAGTGCTTCTTGACGATCTGGAAGCCGCCATAGGCCCAGCGGTGGCGCTGCTTCTTGAAGGCCTCGTAGGTGTCGGGCAGCAGGCCGTAGCCGTAGCGGTGGTTGGTGTAATGCGTCACCCAGCCCTGCTCGATGATGGCAAGGCCGAGGTCGGTATCCTCGCAGATGGTGTCGCCGGCCCAGCCGCCGGCCATGTCCATCGCCGCGCGCCGGATCAGGCACATGGTGCCGTGAACGATGATGGCGTTTTCCTCGTTGCGCTGGACCATGCCGATGTCGAAGAACCCGGCATATTCGCCGTTCATGATGTAATGCATCAGCGAGGTGTTGCCGTCGCGATGGTCCTGCGGCGCCTGCACGAGGCCGACGCGGGGATCGGCGAATACCGGCACCAGGTCCTTCAGCCAGTCCGGCTCGACCATGTAGTCGGCATCGATGATGCCGATGATCTCGGCATCGACCGCGGTGCGTTCCATGGCAATGCGCAAGGCGCCGGCCTTGAAGCCCTGCACCTTCTCGGCGTTGATGAACTTGAAACGCTCGCCGAGCGCGCGGCAGTGATCCTGAATAGGCTGCCAGAACGCCGGATCGGGCGTGTTGTTGATGATCACGACGCATTCGAAGTTCGGATAATCCAGCCGCGAGACCGCATCGAGGGTCTGCTTGAGCATCTCGACCGGCTCGAAATAGGCCGGGATGTGGATCGAGACCTTTGGGAAGGTCACGCCTTCGCCCATGGTGGCAGGCGCTACCGGCGCTCCCTTGACGATGAGCCGGTGGGGCTTTTGGCCAAAGGCAATCGCGGCGATTTCCTCGATCCGCGCCATTGCGATCAAGACCAGCGGCACCAGCAGGATCAGACCGAGCGTGAGCGCAAAGGCCGAGCCGAACACGAAGTAGTGCCCGTTCCAATAGGCGAACACGGTAGCCGCCCAGGCCCCGACGCCGTTCGCCGCCGCCGACAGCACCAGCGCCTGCAGCACCGTCGGCCGCGCCAGCTTGAAGATCGGCAGCGACATCAGGATGCCGACGAGGAGGGCGATGGTCGCGAGCTTCCAGTAGTCGGGATTGACGATCGGCCCTACCCACGAAAATTTCGGCTCGCGCGCCGCGTTCAGGATACCCCAATAGGGACCGACGCCACCTTCGAAGAATTTCCAGGGCTGATCGATCGCCTCGACGATGTTGTATTCCAGGCCGATGGCTTCGGCGCGGGTGACGAAGTTGCGCAGCACGACGGCCTGCTCGAACGGGCCGGGAACGGCATTGCGCAGATTGTAGCCGGCGCTCGGCCAGCCGAACTCGGCGATCACGATCCGCTTGCCGGGGAACTGGTCGCGCAGGAGCTGGTACATCGCAACCGCCTGGTCGACGGCCTGGCTGGCGGTGAAGTTTTCCCAGTAGGGCAGGACGTGGGCGGCGATGAAATCGACGGAGTAGCCGAGCTCCGGATTGTCGCGCCAGATGTTCCAGATTTCGCCGGTCGTGACCGGGACATTGACGGATTTCTTGACCCGCTTGATCAGCTCGATCAGGTCGTCGACCTTCTGCTCGCCACGATAGATCGTCTCGTTGCCGACGACGACGCCGATCACGTTGCTGTTGCGCTTGGCAAGCTCGATCGCGGAGAGTATTTCGCGTTCGTTGCGGTCGGTATTCTTGTCGATCCAGGCGCCGACCATGACCTTGAGGCCGAACTCGGCAGCAACCGGCGGTACCAGTTCGTTGCCTTCCGTCGACGAGTACAGGCGGACCGCTCGCGTCAGGGTAGAGAGTTTCTTCAGGTCGGTACGGATCTTCTCGGAGTCGGCGATGCTGTCTGCGACGGTGTGACCCCGTTCAAACGGCGCGTAGGATACGCTCGGCAAAATGCCCCGGAAATCGGGGGCTTGCTGCTTCTCCCGGAATACCCCCCACATCGCAGCGTGAACCGCGGTTACAAGCAGCACAACGGCGACGACGGCGCGCATCGCAACTAAACCATCTGGGGCGAACATGGCAGGGAAGCGGACCCGACCCCGAGATCCGACCGAGTCAGCGGCAAATCAAACATATCTCTGCCACGCGATTTAACAACTCTTATGACGCCGTGGCGTTTTCAGGGCGCGAACTCTGCCAACCGCGAAAATTTGGGATCGTTCCGGCCGCCGTTTGGATTATTTGGCGGGTGCAGCGGGCGCCGCGGCCGCGGCAGGCGGGGCTCCTGGGGCGGGAGCGGCAGCCGCGCTG
>JBAUUA010000577.1:0-3927 GCA_049582465.1 Bradyrhizobium sp.
TGCTCGAAGCCGCCGTGGTGCCCGAGGCCGATCCGGAAGGACTGCTGAAGCCAAAAGCCTTCGTGGTGCTGCGTGCGGGCGCGGAGACCGAGGGCCTGCACGAGGCGCTCAAGGAATACGTCAAGCAGAAGATCGGGGTGTGGAAATATCCGCGCTGGATCGACGTCGTCGAATCCCTGCCCAAAACCGCGACCGGAAAGATTCAACGCTTCAAGTTGCGCGAAGGGGCAAAGTAGCGGAAACACGATCGCCTCCACGCGTCGTCCCTGCGAAAGCAGGGACCCATACCGCGTGATGACGCGATGGGGCACGATGGCGGACGTCTTCCAGACAACACAGGCCGGTGGTTATGGGTCCCTGCTTTCGCAGGCACGACGAGGATTGAGGATCGCTTTCGGAAAGCTACCATCATGCAAAGCTTAAACCCCACCGGCTTCCTCGCCATCGGCGCCTCCGAACTCGAATACCGCATGATCGGTCCGGCGCCCGAGGCCGCGCCGACCATCGTCATGCTGCACGAAGGGCTCGGCTCGGCCGGGCTGTGGGGCGATTTTCCAGACAGGCTCCAGGCCGCGACCGGCACGGGCGTGTTCGTCTATTCGCGCGCCGGCTACGGCGCCTCGACCAAGGTCCCGCTGCCGCGGCCGCTCGACTACATGCACATCGAGGCGCTCGACGTGCTGCCAAAACTGCTCGACCGCATCGGCTTCCGTCGTGGCCTCCTGCTCGGCCATTCCGACGGGGCGTCGATCGCGGCGATCTATGCCGGCGGGGTTGCCGATCATCGCGTGCGCGCGGTTGCGATGATCGCGCCGCATTTCGTCGTGGAGGACATGGGCATCGCCGCGATCGCGCAGACCAGCGAGGCCTACGAGAGCGGCGGGCTGCGTTCGAAACTCGCGCGCTGGCACAAGGATGTCGATAACGCCTTTTACGGCTGGAACGGCGCCTGGCTCGACCCGAAATTTCGCAGCTGGGATATCTCGGAATATCTCGCCTACATCCGCGTGCCGGTCGCGATCCTGCAGGGCGCCGACGATCAATACGGGACGATGCGCCAGATCGAGATCGCGCAGGAGGAATGCTACTGTCCGGTCGATGTGACGATCATCCCGGCCGCCGGACATTCGCCGCATCGCGAAGCGCCGGAAGCGACGCTGCACGCGATCTCCGAATTCGCCGACCGCATTCTGCGCCTGCATGAAGGTTCGCAGGGCAGGGCGGCCTGACGCATTGGCCGCGGGTTGGGCGTTGCGCCCGCCGCCAACCCGCCGTCGCCACCAACCGACATGAAACAAAATGCCGGTTTGCGCCTTAAAAGGGCTGGACGGCACCCAATACATGCATTATTGTGCATATTAACCGAGATAATCCAGAACAGGTGAGGGTGGCCCGATGGCTGGCGAAAAGCCCGGTGAAGATCGCGTTCTCGCTGGCGGCGCGAAATACATCGATTTCCAGACCGATCCACAGCGCTACCGGCATTGGAAGCTCGCCGTCGACGGCGCCACCGCCACGTTGACCATGGATGTCGACGAGAATGGCGGGCTGTTCGAGGGCTATCAGCTCAAGCTGAACTCCTACGATCTCGGCGTCGATATCGAGCTTGCCGATGCGGTGCAGCGGCTGCGCTTCGAACATCCTGCCGTCAAGGTGGTGATCGTGCGCTCCGGCAAGAACCGCGTGTTCTGCGCCGGCGCCAACATCCGGATGCTGGCCGGCGCCACCCACGCCCACAAGGTCAATTTCTGCAAGTTCACCAACGAGACCCGCAACGGGCTGGAGGATTCCTCCGAGAATTCCGGCCAGCGCTTCATCACGGTGGTCAACGGCACCGCGGCCGGCGGCGGTTATGAACTCGCGCTCGCGACCGATCACATCATCCTTGCCGATGACGGCTCAGCTTCGGTGGCATTGCCGGAAGTGCCGCTGCTGGCGGTGCTGCCGGGCACCGGCGGCCTGACGCGGGTGGTCGACAAGCGCAAGGTGCGCCGCGACCACGCCGATTATTTCTGCACCATCGAGGAAGGCATCAAGGGCAAGCGCGCGGTGCAGTGGCGCCTCGTCGACGAGATCGTGCCGAACAGCAAGCTGGAGACGAAGGTCGCCGAGCGCGCCAGGGAATTCGCCGCCGCTTCCAGGCGCAACGGCAACGGCAAGGGCGTCACGCTGGCGCCGCTTTCGCGCAGCATCGGCGATACCAGCGTTCGCTACGATCTGGTCAGCGTCGATATCGACCGCGCCCAGCGCATCGCCACCATTTCGATCAAGGCGCCGGAGGGCCTTCCGCCCGCCGACATCGACGCGATGATCGCGCAGGGGTCGTCGTTCTGGCCGCTGCAGGTGGCGCGCGAGCTCGACGATGCGATCCTGCATCTGCGTATCAACGAGCTCGAGATCGCGATGCTGGTGTTCAAGTCGCATGGCGAGCCCGCCAATGTGCTGGCCTATGACGCCTTCCTCGAGGCCAACAAGGCGCACTGGCTGGTCAATGAAATCAGGCAGTACTGGAAGCGCGTGCTCAAGCGCATCGACGTCACCTCGCGCACGCTGGTGACGCTGGTCGAGCCGGGCTCGTGCTTTGCCGGCACCCTGGCCGAACTCGTGTTCGCGGCCGACCGCTCCTACATGCTGATCGGCTCGCGGCAGGGCGACAACCGCGCACCCCCGGCGATCGAGCTTTCCGCGATGAATTTCGGTCCCTATCCGATGAGCCACGGCCTCACCCGGCTGCAATCGCGATTCCAGGCCGATCCGTCCGATATCGAGCGCGCCCAGGCGGCGATCGGCAAGGCGCTCGACGCCGAGGAAGCCGAGGCGCTCGGCCTCGTCACCTTCGCGCTCGACGACATCGACTGGGACGACGAGATCCGGGTGTTCTTCGAGGAACGCACCAGCTTCTCGCCCGACAGTCTCACCGGCATGGAAGCGAATTTGCGCTTCGTCGGGCCCGAGACCATGGAATCGAAAATCTTCTCACGCCTGACGGCGTGGCAGAACTGGATCTTCCAGCGCCCCAACGCGGTCGGCGAAAGCGGCGCGCTGCGCCGCTACGGCACCGGCCAGAAGGCGCAGTTCGATATGACGCGGGTTTAAAGGAATAGGGCCGTTATCCTGAGGTGCGAGCGCAAGCGAGCCTCGAAGGATGGTTGGAGGAATACCAGGCCAGCATCCTTCGAGACGCGGCGAAGACGCCGCTCCCCGGGGATGACGGCAGAGCAAGATGCGATGCGCGCCACAACAGCACCAAGGAGCACGCCATGAACGTCAACATCATGAACGTCGATTACTCGACCAAGATTCCCAACAACGTGAATCTCAGCGAGGACCGGCAGGTGCTCAAGGCCCTGGAGGGTTGGCATCCCGGCTACATGAACTGGTGGAGCGACATGGGGCCCGAAGGCTTCCAGCAATCGCTGGTCTATCTGCGCACCGCCTATTCGGTCGATCCGCGCGGCTGGGCCAAGTTCGACTATGTCAGGATGCCCGACTATCGCTGGGGCATCCTGCTTGCGCCGCAGGAAGAGAACCGCGTCATTCCCTTCGGCCAGCATTTTGGCGAGCCGGCCTGGCAGGAAGTCCCGGGCGAGTATCGCGCCCTGCTGCGCCGCCTGATCGTGGTCCAGGGCGACACCGAGCCCGCTTCCGTCGAACAGCAGCGCCATCTCGGCAAGACCGCGCCCTCGCTCTACGACTTGCGCAACCTGTTCCAGGTCAATGTCGAGGAAGGCCGCCATCTCTGGGCGATGGTGTATCTGTTGCAGAAATACTTCGGGCGTGACGGCCGCGAGGAGGCCGACGAGTTGTTGCGCCGCCGCTCCGGCGACGCAGACAGCCCGCGCATGCTCGGCGCCTTCAACGAGGCGACGCCGGACTGGCTGTCGTTCTTCATGTTCACCTATTTCACCGACCGCGACGGCAAGATGC
>JBAUUA010000578.1:0-2279 GCA_049582465.1 Bradyrhizobium sp.
CGCCAAAGCTCGAAGCGCCGAAATCCGAACCGCCGAAGCAGGAGGCGGAGGCGAAGGAAGCGCCGGCCGCCGCGGCAGAGCCGCCGCCGAAAATGCCGGCCCCGGCCACGGAGCCGGCGGCCGAGACGAAGCCGGCGGCCGAGGCCAGGCCGGCTCCGGCGATCATGGCCGGCGCGACCATCGTCGCGGCGATGCGAACCAGCGAAGGCCTGAACCTGACATTCTCGTTCGCGGCACCGACGCCGGCGGCGGCGTTTCGTCGCGCAGACGCGGTATGGCTGGTGTTCGATTCCGCAAGACCGATCGATGTCGAACCGATCCGCAGCAGGGGCGGCTCGATCATCTCGGACGTCAGCGCATTCGCGCTCGACAACGGACAGGCGATCCGCATCCGCCTCAACCGGCCGCAACTGCCGTCGCTGACCAGCGACGAAGAGACCGGCGGCAAGACCTGGACGCTCAACTTTTCCGACACTCTGCGGGCGCCGAGCCAGCCATTGGTGGCGATCCGCAACATCGCCGACCCCTCGCTGGCCAATGTCACGGTGCCTCTCGCCAAGGCCGGCCGCCTGCATCGGCTGGTTGATCCGGACGCCGGCGATACCATCATGGTGGTGACGGCGGCGGCGCCGGTCCGCGGCTTCATCAAGCGGCAGGATTTCGTCGAGATGTCGCTGCTCGAATCCGTCCACGGCGTCGCGATCCGCCCGAACTCCGACGACATCACCGTCGAAATCACATCGGACAAGATCCTGCTCGGCCGGCCCGGCGGCCTGACGCTGTCATCGGCCGAGGTCGGCGCGCAGCGCGCGACGTCGGCGGCGCGTCCGGTCTTCGATCCCATCGAGTGGCGCAAGGGTCAGGAGGGCAACTTCATCGCGCGGCAGGACGAACTGATCGCCGCGGCCGGGGCCGCCGAGGCCGACCGGCGCATCGCGGTCAACCTCGATCTCGCCCGTTTCTACATGTCGCGCGCGATGTATCACGAGGCCAAGGGCGTTCTCGATCTCATCCTGTCCGGCGCCAAGCCCGGGCTCGAGGACCCCAATGCGCTGGTCATGCGCTCGGTCGCCAACAGCCTGATCGGTCGGCCCGAAAAGGCCCTGAAGGACCTCAACAACCCGACGGTCGGCGCCAATTACGATTCGCAATTGTGGAAAGCGCTGGCTTTTGCGCGCCAGGAGAAGTGGGCGGACGCGCGGGAGAAATTCAAGAACGCCGAGGTGGCGATCCCCTCGCTGCCGACCGATCTGCAGCGCATCGTGCTGAGCGATGCCATGCGCGCCTCGCTCGAGGTCAAGGATTTCCCCGGCGCGTCGAAACGCAGCAGCGAGCTCGACGTCATCGGCGTTCCGCCCGAGATGCAGCCTTCGATCGCGGTGCTGCGCGGCTGGCTCGCCGAAGGGCTCGGACACGACAAGGACGCGCTGGATCAGTACAAGCTCGCCGTGGAGTCGCCGGACCGGCCCGCGGCGGCCGAGGCCAAGCTGCGCTGGATCGCGCTCAAGCAGCGGCGCGACGAAATCAGCCAGCCCGATGCCTTGCGCGAACTCGAAACGCTGCAGGCGATCTGGCGGGGCGACGGCGTCGAGGTGAAGACGCAGCAGATGCTGGAGCGCATCTACGCCGACACCGGGCGTTACGGGGAGGCCTTTGCCGCCGCCAGGGTCGCGACCAGGCTGCAGCCCAATTCGGAGGCCGCGCGCCAGGCTCAGGATGCGGTTTCCGCGCTGTTCGTGCAGTTGTTCCTCACGCCGAAGGGCGACGATCTGCCGCCGGTCGACGCGCTCGGCATGTTCTATGAAAATCGCGAACTGACGCCGATCGGGCGGCGCGGCGACGAAATGATCCGCCGGCTGGCGGACCGGCTGGTCGCGGTCGACCTGCTCGACCAGGCCGCCGAACTCCTGCAGTACCAGGTTGACAAGCGGCTGGAGGGCGCGGCGCGCGCCCAGGTCGCGGCAAGGCTCGCGATGGTTTACCTGACCAACCGCAAGCCGGACCGGGCGATCTCGGCGCTTCGCTCGACGCGTATCGCCGATCTGTCCGGCGAACTGCGCCAGCAGCGGCTGCTCCTGGAGGCGCGCGCGCAGAGCGACGTCGGCCGTCACGACCTCGCGCTCGACATCATCTCCAACATCACCGGCCGCGAAGCGATCCGGCTGCGCTCCGACATCTACTGGGCGGCGCGGCGCTGGCGCGAGGCGTCCGAACAGATCGAACTGTACTATGGCGATCGTTGGCGCGACTTCAAACCGCTGAACTCCGTGGAGAAGAGC
>JBAUUA010000579.1:0-3112 GCA_049582465.1 Bradyrhizobium sp.
GCTTTCGCTGGAGGCGGAGACGGTCGTCGCCGACGCCGCCGAGTGGCAGGGGCCAAAGGGCGGCGAAGGTTTCGACGGTGTGCTGGTCGACGCGCCCTGCACCTCGACCGGCACCATCCGCCGCCACCCGGATGTCGCCTGGCTGCGGCTGGAGACCGATATCGTCGCGCTGACGGCGCTGCAGAAGCGCCTGTTGCAGCGGGCGGTGGCCCTGCTCCGTCCCGGCGGGACCCTGGTCTATTGTACGTGCTCGCTGGAACCGGAAGAGGGTGAGCAGGCGATCGCCGCCCTGCTGGCTTCCGAATCCGCCATGCGCCGTGCGCCGATCGAAGCGAGCGAGGTCGCAGGCCTGCAGGAAATCCTGACCGCCGAGGGCGACCTGCGGACCCTGCCCTGCCACCTGCCGCACCTGGACCCCCGCCTGGGCGGTCTCGACGGGTTTTACGCCGCGCGACTGGTTAAATCCTGATTTTGCACTGTTTTTCGGTGCCGTTCCGCTGATTCGCGCCCTTTCAAGGTGGTGTCTTGGCGGCGTTTCCGGATTAAAAGGATCCGCAAATCGGAATCCTCCAATCAAGGGCAAGCGTGTCGGTCGCTCAACGCAGACGCATCTCGACGCTGATCATGGGCCGCTTCGCGCGGAACCTGGTGGCGCGCGCGAGCGGTGGCTCGGTGGCGCTGTCGCGGCTGTGGCCGGGCCGCACCGACCGGCTGATCATCGCGCCGCACGATCTGCGTACCGCCGACGCCACCCGCGCGGCTGAAATCTATGCCGGCCGTTTCGTCTTCGCCGGCAAGATCGTCACCTGCCACGGCCGCTCGATCTTCGACCTCGAGCCGCCGTCGGAGGACTGGGAAGCGGCGCTGCTCGGCTTCGGTTGGCTCCGGCATCTGCGCGCCGCCGATACCGCGCTGACCCGCGCCAATGCCCGCGCGCTGGTCGACGACTGGATTTCGAATCCCTCGCGCAAGCGCGCCGTCGGCCGCCGCGCCGATGTGATGTCGCGGCGCGTCATCTCGCTGTTGTCACAGGCGCCGCTGGTGCTCGGCGATACCGACGGCAAATTCTACCGGCGCTATCTGCGCGGGCTGGCGCGCGAGATCCGCTATCTGCGCTACGCGATGATGGATGTCGACGGGGTGCCGAGGCTGCAGGTGCTGATCGCACTGTGCTACGCCTCGCTCTGCCTCGCCAATCAGGGAAACCACATCCGCGCCGCCACGCGAAAACTCTCCGACGAGCTGCAGCGCCAGATCCTGCCCGATGGCGGCCACATCTCGCGCAATCCCGGCGCGCTGATCGAACTGTTGATCGACATGTTGCCGCTGCGGCAGACCTTTGCCGCCCGCAACATCGCGCCGCCGCCGGCGCTGTTGAACGCGATCGACCGCATGATGCCGATGCTGCGCTTCTTCCGCCACGGCGACGGCAGCTTCGCGCTGTTCAACGGCATGAGCAGCGCGCCATCGGATATTCTGGCCACGCTGCTCGCCTATGACGACACCCACGGTGTGCCGATGGCGAGCATGCCGCATACCGGCTATCAGCGCCTCGACGCCGGCGCGATGACGGTCATCATGGACACCGGCGCGCCGCCGCCGCCGAGCGTCAGCCAAGAGGCCCATGCCGGCTGCCTGTCGTTCGAACTGTCGTCGGGGCCGAGCCGGATCGTCATCAATTGCGGCATGCCGTCGACCAGTCGCGAAAACTGGCGCGTCTTCGCGCGCTCGACGGCGGCGCATTCCACGCTGACCTATCGCGAGACGTCGTCCTGCCAGTTCGTCGAGCTGTCTGCGATGAAGCGGCTGCTGCATGGCGCGCCGGTCGTCAGCGGCCCCGCCAACGTGGAAAGCTACCGCGAGGTGGTCGCCAACGGCGTGCTCCTGACGACGTCGCATGACGGCTATCTGCCGCGGTTCGGCGTGATGCACCGTCGGGTGCTGATGGTGGCGCATGATGGCACCAGGCTCGACGGCGAGGATACCGTGGCGCCGGCGCCGGGCGCCCGCATCAAGGGCAACGAGACCGACTATGCGGTGCGGTTTCATCTGCACCCGTCGGTCAAGGCGAGCCGGCTCAGCGACGCCCGAGGCGTCATGCTGGTGCTGCCGAATCGCGATGTCTGGACCTTCGAGGCGCTCGACGACACGGTCGATCTGGAAGACAGCGTGTTCCTGGCCGGAAACGACGGCCCCCGCCGCACCGCCCAGATCGTGATCCGGCAGGATTCCCGCCACGCCCCCTCGATCCGCTGGAGTTTTGTGCGTTCGACGACGTCGGCCTCGGCGACGTCGGGCAGGCGCAGCGCCCGCCGCGAGCCGGAATTGCCGCTGTAGATCCTCGTTCAGAGCCCCGCTTGACAGATGTAAGCAATTTGCTTACATCTTCGGCGTGATCCGAACCTTCAAGAGCAAAGCCCTTTCGGAGTTATGGGACAAGGGCAAGAGTTCGAAGATCGATGCGAAAATGCATAAGCGCATTTTCGCCAGGCTCGACCGTCTCGACGTTGCGGTCCGAGCCGAGGAGATGAATGTCCCGGGTTTCGACTTTCACTCTTTGCACGGGTTCAATCCGACGCGCTATTCGGTCCACGTCAATGGACCGTGGTGCATCACCTTCGAATTCGAGGATGGCGAAGCCTGGCGCGTCGATTTCGAGCAATACCACTAAGAGGAGCGAACATGGTCTATGTGGCTAAGCGCGGCAAGAACCGCTGCCCTACTCATCCCGGCGCCCTGCTTCGCGACGACATCATTCCGGCCACCGGCCGGACCAAGGCCGAGATCGCCGGATTGCTCGGGATTTCGCGCCAGCATCTTTACGATATCCTGCAGGAACGAAAGCCGGTGTCCCCGACGATTGCGGTTCGTCTCGGCAAGCTGTTCGGCGACGGGGCGGGGATCTGGACCCGGATGCAGAGCGTCTACGACACCTGGCAGGCCGAGCAAACCGAAGATGTCAGTCACATTCCGACCATCAAGGCAAAGGCCGCCTGAGGCAGAACCCTCCGGGATTTGCGCCAATATCCCCGAATTTCCTATGGGCCGCCCGCCGGCGCCGGTTTCGTGGCTGACAAAACCGTGCTAACCGGCGGCCTTAGAGCCTCGGTTC
>JBAUUA010000580.1:0-6181 GCA_049582465.1 Bradyrhizobium sp.
CGACCACGCCGACCGGCTCGCGCAGCACCATGGCGGTGCCGACCGGCTCCTCGAAATGATAGTTCTTCAGAACATCCAGCGCGTCTGCGATATGGCCAAGACCGGCGCCGGCCTGAAGCTTTTCCGCCATCGGCAGCGGCGCGCCCATCTCGTCGGAGACGGCGGCACCGATATCCTTCATGCGGGTCTTGTAGACCTCGATGATCCTGGAGAGCAGCGCGACGCGCTCCTCGCGGCTGGTCTGCGAATACGTTTCGAAGGCACGCTTGGCCGCGGTCACCGCCTTGTCGACGTCGGCCTTGGAGCCGAGCGCAACCTCATACATCGCCTCTTCGGTCGCGGGATTCACGACGGGCGTGGACTTCTTGACGACAGGATCGACCCAGGCGCCATCGATGTAGAATTGCATGCGGTTGACCATCGTAAACCTCTTCGTTTCGGGGTAATTGGATTGGGGAACGGGCGTTCGGCAAGCATCCTCGCACGAAAGCCGGGGGAATTGAACCCGCCATATACGGGATGCCGCGTTGCGGCAGACGCTAGATATAAAGTTCGTGGTGTAAGGGATGCAAGGCCGGTAATTCGTCGTCCCGGCGAAGCCGGGGCGACGGTGGAAATCACACCGCCATCTTGCGGTGCCGGACCGGGGCGCCGGCGGTGAGGCTTTCGGCCGCATCGATGATGGCGTTGGCGTCGATGCCGTAGTGGCGGTAGAGGTCGCCAATGGTGCCGGTCTGGCCGAAATGCTCGACGCCGAGCGCCTCGACGCGATGCCCCCGCACGCTCCCGAGCCACCCCAACGCGGCGGGGTGGCCGTCGATCACGGTGACGAGGCCGCAGTCGCGCGGCAGCGGCGCCAGCAATTGTTCGATATGGCTGAGATACTGGGTCCCGCGGCGGTCGCGGCGCAGCTGTCGCGCGGCGGTCCAGCCGGCATGCAGGCGGTCGGCCGAGGTGATCGCCAATAGGCCGACGTCCCGCCGGCTTTCGCCGATCAGGCCGATGGCCTCGATCGCTTCAGGCGCGACAGTGCCGGTATACGCCACCACGACGTCGCAATTCGGCCCGGGCTTGCGCAGCCAATAGGCGCCGTCGGTGATGCCCTTCTGCAGATCCGGCGACATCATCCGCTGCGGCTGCTCGATGCTGCGGGTCGACAACCGCAAGTAAACCGAACCGCCCTCGCCGCCTTCGCGCTGCATATGCCCAAATCCCCAGCCCATGATGATTGCGAGTTCGTCGACAAAGGCGGGCTCGAACGAGCTAAGCCCATCCTGCGCCATGCCGATCAGGGGCGTTGCGATCGACTGGTGCGCCCCGCCCTCCGGCGCCAGCGTGATGCCCGACGGCGTCGCCGCCACCATGAAGCGCGCATCCTGGTAGCAGGCGTAGTTCAGGGCATCGAGGCCGCGCTCGATGAAGGGATCGTAGAGGGTGGCGATCGGCAGCAGCCGCTCGCCGTTGATCTGGGCCGACAACCCCAGCGCCGACATCAGGATGAACAGGTTCATCTCCGCGATGCCGAGCTCGATATGCTGCCCCTTCGGGGAAAAATCCCAGTTGAAGGTCGAAGGGATCTTCTCGCTGCGGAACAGATCGGCCTTCTCCGCGCGCGCGAACAGTCCGCGGCGGTTGACCCAGGCGCCGAGATTGGTCGACACCGTGACATCCGGCGACGCGGTGACGATGCGCGCCGCCAGTTCGGTATCGCCGCGCGCGAGCTCATTGAGCACGAGGCCAAAACCCTGCTGGGTCGACATCGCGGGCGACGGCGTGAACGCAAGCCGCTCGGGCACGTCGATCACGGGCGCGTTCAGCCAGCGCCGGTCGTCGCGGTTGAACGGCACATTCGCAAGGAACGCCTCCAGTACTGCCGGCTCTTGCGACAGTCCCTCGAACTTCTCCCACTCGTGGCCGGGACGAATGTTCTGCGCGCCGCGCCACTTCTCCATCTGCGCGACCGTCATCAATCCCGCGTGGTTATCCTTGTGGCCCTGGAAAGGCAGACCGACGCCCTTGATGGTGTAGGCGATGAAGCAGACCGGCCGGTCGTGGTCGATGGATTCAAAAGCCTCGATCATGCTGGCCATGTCGTGGCCGCCGAGGTTGGACATCAGCGCCAGCAATTCGTCGTCACTGCGCTTTTCGATCAGTTGCGACACCGCGCCCTGATCGCCGATCTCATCCTGAAGATGCTTGCGGAACGCCGCCCCGCCCTGGAAGCACAGCGCCGCATACATCGCGTTCGGGCAGGCGTCGATCCATTTCCGCAGGGCTTCGCCGCCGGGCTCGTTGAATGCTTGCTGCATCAGCCGGCCGTATTTCACGATCACAACGTCCCAGCCGAAATTGCGGAACATGGATTCGAACTTCTCCCACAGCCCCTCGCGCACGACGGCATCGAGGCTCTGGCGGTTGTAGTCGACCACCCACCAGGTGTTACGCAGACCGTGCTTCCAGCCCTCCAGCAGCGCCTCGAAGATATTGCCCTCATCCATCTCGGCGTCGCCGACCAGCGCAATCATCCGCCCCTCGCGCCGGTCCTTCATCCAGCCATGCGCCTTGACGTAGTCCTGCACCAGCGAGGCGAACAAGGTCTGCGCCACGCCGAGGCCGACCGAGCCGGTCGAGAAATCGACGTCGTCGGTATCCTTGGTGCGCGACGGATAGGACTGCGCGCCTCTATATCCCCGAAAATTCTCCAGCTTGTCGCGGCTCTGGCGCCCGAACAGATACTGGATGGCGTGGAACACCGGGCTCGCATGCGGCTTCACCGCGACGCGGTCTTCCGGCCGCAGCACCGAGAAATACAGCGCCGACATGATGGTCGCGAGCGAGGCCGAGGAGGCCTGATGGCCGCCGACCTTCAGGCCGTCGGTGTTGGGGCGGATGTGGTTGGCGTGGTGGATGGTCCACGACGACAGCCACAGCACCTTGCGCGCCAGCGCAGACAGCGTTTCAAGGCGTGCGGGCTCGATCGGCATGACGGCACTCCCGGGCACGGTGATGATTCCCGGATGTTAACGCCTGGGCGTTCGGCAAAAATCTCAAATTATCGCGACATACCCGCCATTTTTGGGATAAATTACCAATCAGATGCCCGTGAGACCGAGTTTATCCCAATGCATACCTTGGACGCCATCGACCGCAAGATCCTCGGCATCCTGCAGACCGACAGCCGCACCACCATGGCCGAACTCGCCGACAAGGTCGGCCTGTCGGTCTCGCCGTGCCACCGCCGCGTCAAGCTGATGGAGGAACGCGGCGTCATCACCCGCTACATCGCGACCGTCGACCAGAAATCGCTCGGGCTTCACGTCAGCGTCTTCATCTCGATCAAGCTGGCGCGGCAGAAGGAGGAAGACCTCAACCGCTTTGCCAAGGCGATCTCGAAATGGGAAGAGGTATTGGAATGCTATCTGATGACCGGCAACCGCGATTACCTGTTGCGCGTGGTCGCCGCGGACCTGTCGTCCTATGAAGCCTTCCTGAAGAACAAGCTCACCCGCCTCGACGGCATCGCCTCGATCGAGTCGAGTTTTGCCCTAAGCCAAGTGAAATATTCGATCGCGCTGCCGGTTTAACCGTCGTCCCGGCCTTGAGCCGGGACCCATAACCACAGACGTCAATTGTTGAAAAAAGCCGTCGAACATCGTCGCAAAACAATAACCGCCGCGGCGTATGGGTCCCGGCTTTCGCCGGGACGACGATGTAGCTACCGCCAGGGCTCGACGATGATCTTGGTGTGAGCTTCCGGATTGGCCAAATCATCGAACGCCTGCGCAACGCCGTCGACGCCGACGGTCGCGGTCACCAGCGAAGCGGCGTCGACCTCGCCTTCGGCGATCAGCCGCAGGGAATAGGCGAACTCGTCGGGCGTATAACCCAGCACATACTGGACGTTGAGTTCCTTCATGATGCCGAGCATCGGCTCGGAGCGGTCGGTTTCCATGCAGACCCCAACCACGACGATGCGGGCATCGCGCGGCGCGCCTTCGAACACCTGCTGGATCACGCCGGGAATGCCGACGCATTCGAAGATCAGCGCGGGCCGCAACGCCGGCAGCCATGCCTGCATTGGCGGCCGCGCGGCCTTGGCTTCGTCTGACATCGCGGCATGCTCGGCCCAGGTCGCATAGGGTTGCGCGCGCGCGGGGTCGACGACGATGTCGGCGCCGAGTTTCTGCGCCAGTGCCCGGCGCGCCGGCGAATAATCCGCGGCCACGATCGGATGCAGCCCCTTCAGCTTCAGCGCGGCGATCACCGCGAGTCCGACCGGGCCGCAGCCGATCACCAGCGGCACCTCGTCGCCACCGATATGGGCCTTGGCGACCGCGTGCACGCCGACCGCGAGCGGCTCGGTCAATGCCGCATGCTCAGCCGCAAGGCCGTTCGGCACTTCCAGCAGCAGCGGCTCGCTGAGCAGCATGCGCTCGGCGTAGCCGCCAATAAAGTCATTGGAATAGCCGATGCTTTTCGGCCCCTCCGGCGTCAGCAGCGCCGGCAGCGAACAGACGCGGGTGCCGGCTTTCAGTTTGCGCTCTGTGCCGGGGCCGTAATCGAGCACCTCGCAGCAGAATTCGTGGCCGAACACGACATCGCGGGCGAGGTCCATCGGCTTGCGGCCGGGAAAATGCCTCGCCATTTCGACCATGCGATGGGCGTGTTTGCGCGCGTGCAAATCGGAGCCGCAGATGCCGCAGGCCAGCGTCTTGACCAGCACCTGCCCCGCGGCCGGCTTCGGCTCGGGCATGGTGTCGACGACGATCTCGCCGTTCCTGAAAATGGCTGCGCGCAATCGTTCCTCCCGGCGTCACTCTTTATTATTTTGGCATCTAACAGCAACGCGAAGCCGTCAGCCAGTGCCATCAGGCATTCGGAGACAATTCGCCGCCCAGCGCCAGAAGCTGCGAACGCCTGACGCGCTCACGGTGCGCGGTATAGAGACCGCTGCCGACGATGAAGACCGCGCCGGTCACGGTCCAGATATCCGGCACCTCGCCGAAAATGACAAAACCGAGGATGCTGACCCAGAGCAATTGGGTGTAGGAAAACGGCGCGAGCACGGAGGCATCGGCGTAGCGGAAGGCGAGCACGACGATCCACTGCCCCGCGGTCGAGGCGACGCCGATGAAAATCCCGAACAGGATATCGTGCCAGCTCGGCGCCACCCAGACGAACGGCACCAGCGCGCACAGCACGGCGACGCCTGCGATCGACGAATAGGTCATGGTGGTCAGCGCATGTTCCCTGCCGCTCATCATCCGCGTCATGATCAGGGTGCAGGCCCAGGCCAGCGCCGAGACGATCGGAAAGAACGCGGCGGGATGAAATGCGCCGGAGCCGGGCCGCAGGATGATCAGCACGCCGACGAGACCGACCGCGGTCGCGATCCAGCGCCGGGCGCCGACGCGCTCGCCGAGAAAGGCGATCGACAGCGCGGTGACGAAAAGCGGCGAGACGAAACCGGTGGCGGAGGCCTCCGCGATCGGCAGATAGCGCAGGCCGGTGATGAAGAAGAGAGAGGAGCCCAGCAGCGCGAGGCCGCGCATCAACTGGAAGCCGGGCCGCTGCGAATGCAGGGCGAACAGCGGCGAACCCGGCAGCATCGCCGGCGACATGATCAGCGCGAACACCAGAAACCTGATCCAGGCGATCTCGATCGAGGGCAGCGTCGCCGACAGATATTTCGCGGTCACATCCGAAGTGCCGAGAAATACCGTCGATGCCAGGATCAGCGCGATGCCGCGGAACGGACGGTCGGCGCGCGCCGGCGCGGTTCGCTTCGCCGGTTTCTTCTCAGGCAGGGGCAATGCGGCACTGTCCAGCCTGGCGGCGGCGGCTTGTGGCGGGGTCACGGCAAAAACTCGGGCGTGGAAATCGGTCGAATCGGGCGAGCGCTTAAACAACGATAATCGGCGGCAGCGGACAAGGTCCGAAAACAGGCAGCCGATATGCGCGATCGTCCGCGGCGGCTCGCCGCGGCAACTTGCCACTACCCATGAAACGCTTTGTTAGAAACCGTTACAGCATCGGCAGGCTGCGCGGCCTCGTCCCCAGCGGGAAAGCCTTGTCGAGCGCGGCGATTTCGTCACGGGCGAGGACGAGCTCGCCGGCCGCGGCATTGTCGGCGGCATGTTCCTCGCTCGAGGCCTTCGGGATCGCAAACAGCAGGGGATCG
>JBAUUA010000581.1:0-6290 GCA_049582465.1 Bradyrhizobium sp.
GCGCCCAGGCCTACTTTGCGTTTGCCAGCATGGTGATCGCGGTGCCGACCGGCATCAAGATCTTTTCGTGGATCGCCACCATGTGGGGCGGCTCGGTAGAATTCAAAACGCCGATGTTGTGGGCGATTGGTTTTATTTTTGTGTTCACGGTCGGCGGCGTCACCGGTGTGGTGCTCGCCAATCCGGGCGTCGACCGGGTACTGCAAGACACTTATTACGTGGTTGCACATTTTCACTACGTGCTGTCCCTCGGCGCCGTTTTCGCCATCTTCGCGGGTTGGTACTACTGGTTTCCGAAAATCACCGGATACATGTATTCGGAAACCATCGGCAAGCTGCACTTCTGGCTGACTTTCGTCGGCGTAAACCTAGCGTTCTTCCCTATGCATTTCCTCGGGTTAGCGGGAATGCCGCGACGGGTTGCCGACTATCCAGATGCATTTGGAGGCCTGAACCACATTGCGTCGGTTGGATCCTACATCTCCGCCGCTGGCCTGATCGTTTTCTTTGCGGGCATGGTCTATGCTTTCATCCACAAAGAGAAGGCTGCGGATAACCCGTGGGGACCCGGCGCAACAACGCTGGAATGGACGCTATCTTCCCCGCCACCGTTTCATCAGTTTGAGGTCCTGCCGCGTATCGAATAACGCGCGTGACGCAAATCCATTCGAGGTGTTCTTGACACCCGGTCGGCACAAACGATCGACCGGAGATGGCGCGACTTGGTGGCACGGGAGATACTACGTACGTCACAGGTCAATTGGAGGACACGCGATGGCAAAAGAGACAACTAAGCAACAGGACAAAAGAGAATTGGATATTCAATTGGACCATGAATTGGAAGGCACATTTCCTGCGAGCGATCCGTTGAAGATAACTCGCTTCGCCCGCACAACTGATGGCTCCGTAAAACCGTCAAAGAAGGGCGGCGTTGCGTAACGCTTTCGTGTGGGTAACGTCCACTACGCAGGAAACCTCGACGGTGCGAACCGTTACGACGTCGCATCTAGTGCTATCGTCCGTAGCCGGTCTTTTGACAACGCGCCTCACCATAGCAAAGCTCTAGCGCAAGAGAGAATGTTCCATGATTGCCCCGGCTGGTCTTGTTGATGCATTGCTTAAGACGGCGTCAGACGCGATTATAGCTACCGACCGGGCCGGAATCATTAATTTCTGGAATCCCGGCGCGGACAGGATCTTTGGATTTACGGCTGATGAAGCCATCGGACGCTCTCTCGATCTCATCATTCCCGCCAATCTCCAAGCGCGCCATTGGGCCGGATTCAATCGCGTCATGGAGACGGGAGAAAGTCACTACGGCCACGGCGACCTCTTGTCGGTGCCCGCGCTGACCAAGGGCGACCAGCGAATATCCGTCGAGTTCACGATCGTCATACTGAAGGACGAGCAGGGCCACCCGATCGGAACGGCGGCAATTCTTCGCGATGTTACCAAACAATTCGAAGAAAACCGTAAGTTGAAGAGCCAACTCAAAGGAGTAGCACAAGTAGCTAATGCAAAGCAGGCGTGACAATTACCTCAACGCCCTGATTTACGAAAATTAACGAGCCGCCCGCGCGGATGAACCAGATCGCTCAGAGTGTAGCTTTCAAGAGGTTTCATGCACGGCTCGATATAGCGTACCACCTCGTCAGCCAAATGGCTTCGACGGGCTTTCCGAGGCACAGTCCGCCCCTCTGCCGCGGACGTGGACATTGCTTGTAACGCCCGATTAATGCGCCGCCTTCATCAAATGGTGCTTGGAGGTGTCAAGCTCTCGGAACTCAGTGGGATTGTCGCCACTTGATCTTCCTCAAGCAGCACACGCAGCGCATATTGAATCCGATCAGGCGCACGCGATTTCTCCGGGCCCCGCAGAAGTCAGCTTAAAACATGCATCCCAAATCTTGCTTTTTAAGGGGAGCGAGCATATAAGACGTATGTCTTAGAAGGAGTGCTCCGATGAAGAGGACGGTCCCGATCAGTGACCTCGTAGCATGGCCCTTCCTGCTGCCCGGAACTCTCGCCTGCAGCGCTCTCGGCCTCTCCAGGCACCACGATCTGGTCCGCATGCTGATCAATTCTCTTTTCTGGACCGTGCTCGGCGTACTCGTTGTGCTGTTCGCGACATGATCTCTTTCACTGAAGCGCTTAATTGTGTTTCGAGAGGTGGCGCTCGCAAGCTCACCGACGCGTTTGACACAAGCGTTCGAATCGATCCGGAACGCGCGGCCATTTTTGCACGTCGTTCCGTGACGGGCGGGTTGACCAAGATGTATGCGTATTGCTCAGCAGGGGTCGTTACAACGGCAATCCGATCATAATGCGCCTGGATACTAGGCATCCGGCCACATCTGTTTGAGCGCTGGCTCACGCTTCTCAATGAACACGTAGCGAAATGTTCGACGATAACGTCAGGGAGGCATTTTCGTGTCAGGGCTTCGCGTATCGCCGGGACTCTTACACTTGCTTTGTTTTATCAACCAGACCGACCATGGCCACTGTTGTCGAGGCTTGCCCTGTCGACTGTTTCTACGAAGGCGACAACATACGCCTCATTAGTCCTAACGAATGCACCTGCGGTGTTGCGGGCCGGGGTCTCCGACCGAAGCCCGGCACCCAGGCCGGCCTCGAAAGCTGGCTCAAATTCCGAAATGCGTTTCGGCCTGGCCAAAATTTCGATCGAACGTGACGAACCGCCTAACGGAAAGACGTTCGACGGAGTGGCAAACAAGCTAGGCCAACATTTCTTAGCGGGCAAGGTGACTAAGCAATAGAAGTAACCACCGTTCCGCCGGCCTTGGGGAGGATAAACTGTATCGTCCGGTCGACACTCACGTAACAATTCTGCCCGCAACCAAGGCGACCAATTCTAATGATACACTCCACCGCATCGTCCGCTTTCTTGCCATTGCCATTCAAGGCGCACATCTGCGCGCGGGTGGCCAACATTATTGGTATCTATTTGCTCAATTTTAACAGTGAAAATTTCTCGCTTGTAAAATATATTAGGAAAGCGAAAAATAGTGATGATGCGACGCACGTGGATCCAAATGGATTCCTCTCCGCCAAAGGACAAGAGGAAATGCCCCAATTGTCTCGCTCCGACTCCCAGTTTGATCGCTTCCTGTTCGCGCCGTTGTATGAAACCGGCGAAACATCGCTGAGCGTGTTGTCGGCACTAGCGAGACAGGACATTGACGCGTGGCAGGAGGCTGCTCGTTTGGACAGGCTTCCGAAAGACGCCGCTATAAATAGTTTCGCGTCAACGATCTGGAAATCGGATAGCGAGCGTTGGTCGCCAACGGATGCGAGCATCCTTGCCGCTAGTCTGATTCAGTGTTTACCATCTCACGACGCATCCCATATCAGCTCGATCTCGATCGAGAGCTACGATCGAAAGTTTATGATGTGGCTGGTTTATGGCATCCTCTTCGGATCGATCGTGATATCCGGGAATAGTAACCTGCAAACGGCCAGAAACTCCAACCAAACGAACGACGCCAGTACCGCCGTTGTACAGCAAGAACCAGTGTCCCAAGCGATTCAGGGGGCAAGCACGGACTAATGCGGTGGCTTCCTTTAGTTATGCGATTCATATCGGTGGAGCGATTTCGTTGAGCAAGAGAATCGCCGCCACAAATGTCAGACTGAAGCGAGCTTATGATCCTCCCGCTGCAAATGATGGTGCTCGGATACTGATAGACCGTTTATGGCCCCGGGGAGTTAGTAAGGCGAGCGCAGCTATCGATCAGTGGGATAAGGGCATCGCACCCAGTACGAAGCTGCGCAATTGGTTTCGGCATGATCCCGCGCGCTGGCAAGAGTTTCGACGACGATACACAGATGAAATTTATCACCATCGGGAACAGCTCGACGAGCTACGTGCCCGCGCTCAGTGTGGCCGGATTACACTGGTCTTTGCGGCTCATGATAAAGTTCATAACAACGCCGTTGTTTTGAGAGATGTTCTTCTGGGCCCATCCGGACCGAGAGCCCCTCGCCCTACCCCGGCTCGATTTGGTTCTCGTTTTGGCCGATGATCCAAACCCTGCGTATAGTCTTGCCTTTGACGACGTGGGAAGACCCGAACCAACTGCAACCGCGTGGTTTGTAGGGCGTCGGCATGTTGCATGATCCTGACCCCCTTGCTCCAAAATGGGTGCTGCTTCCGGAAACCGCGGCCGCGATCTCGTGGGCGGGGAGTTCCGGTTTCATCGCCGCCGTGGCGCGCGAAATCAGATCCGCCCCCAACTCAGCAACACTCTTCCGAAACGATGCTCTACATCTCGATGATGACCTTGAGGGCGCTGGTCTTGGCAGCTGCCCCGAAAGTGTCGTAGGCATCCATGATCTTGTCGAGCTCGAAATGATGAGTGATCAGTCGCTTAGGATCGATCTTATGCGATTGTACGGTCTTGAGTAGCATCGGCGTGGTGACAGTATCGACCAGCCTTGTTGTGATCGCAATGTTGCGATCCCACAGGCGCTCCAGATGCAGATCGGCCTTGACTCCGTGCACGCCGATGTTTGCAATAATGCCGCCCGGCGCCACTATATCCTGGCAAGTGAGAAAACTTGCCGGGACGCCGACTGCCTCGATCGCTGTGTCGACGCCGCGACCACCGGTCATCTTAATGATTTTCTCGACCGCCTTGCTATCCTTGTTGTTGATCGCCGCGGTCGCGCCGAAGCGGGTCGACATTTCCAGGCGGTTATCGTCGAAATCGATCATGATGATTTCGGCCGGTGAGTAGAATTGCGCCGTCAGCAGGGCTGCGAGCCCGATCGGACCGGCTCCGACAATCGCAACTGTTGAGCCGGGTTGGACCTTGCCGTTAAGTACGCCGCACTCGAACCCGGTCGGTAGAATATCGCTCAGCATCACCAACGCTTCTTCGTCCGCGCCCGCCGGGATGTGATATAGGCTGGTTTCCGCAAACGGAATGCGTACGTACTCGGCCTGGGTCCCGTCGATGCTGTTGCCGAGAATCCAGCCGCCATTGACGCAATGCGAGTACATTCCGCGCCGGCAAAAGTCGCATTTTCCGCACGACGAGATGCAGGACACGATCACATGATCGCCGGCACGAAACCCGGTGACCGCCGTTCCGACCTCCTCGACCACCCCCACACCTTCATGACCAAGGATGCGGCCTGGCGTACAAGTTGGCACGTCGCCCTTGAGGATATGCAGATCGGTTCCGCAGATCGTCGTCTTCACGATCTTGACGATAGCATCCGTCGGCGCGGCAATCTTCGGCTTCGGGCGATCTTCGAGGGTCTTTTTTCCCGGTCCTTGATATACGAGAGCTTTCACGACTATTCTCCTGTCTTCAACGTTGCCTAATTCAATTCAAGGCCCCCAGCGTTAACGCGATGCCCCGCGAAAACGGCCAAAGCATCCGGTCCGAAGCAGGCAACGCTCGACAACCGTCTCAAGAAGCGTACGGACCCGAGACTCCGGCAAATCACCGGCGGACATCATCGGCAACAGACGTAGTAACTCTTCCAGAAGCGCGACGTCGTTGCGCTGCGTCGTGTGGCCTACTGGAACAGATCCATGGCGTTCACGAGGGTCCTATTCGTTACAACAGATGCTGCAAAGCGCGCGGTTTGCAATACTTCGTTACGTCGCGGCATATCGACCTCAGATTCCCGAAGGATAGCCGCTCGCGGCGACCGCCGCAGCAATCTGACCCGCTCGATATTTCGGCCTCATCGATACCATAGAGCGCGGGACCAGATCCTCGGCCCAACTCAACAGCGCCTGCAGAGCAGAAGTCTCCGTGTGCGGCAATGTTTTCATCGTACGATTCCTTATGCTGGCTCGACACGTCACGATTTGATCACTTGCCGGTCCAATCCCAGTGCCAGTGTCGCCTGTACCGGCTTCGCGGTCCCTTGTCCGACCGCGCTCTATCATATGCTAGTTCGCTTATCATTTTGACAAACGAATAATATTGCGTCTTGCTATCGATCATTTTAATATTAAATATCTCGCTGGCGTGACGTTGCGAGAAGCCGGACCTCGCTGCTTGTAAAACTCAACGGCGAAGGCAGCAGTTAGCATCCTCGCGCTCGGGCTAACAAAATCTCTCGGAAAAGTTGGACTTTGCGCCGTCGACCGATCGCGGTCGAGTGTCTCGTGATGAGTTGATGCAATATCGCCCGTTCAGCGTATCTTTTCCTGCTCCATTGACGGCTCAGCCTGAAGGCTGGCGAGATCGCGATAGATTGAGGCGATCGCGAGCACACGCCCGTTGCTTTTGTTCTTCAGCAGGCAATCT
>JBAUUA010000582.1:0-5334 GCA_049582465.1 Bradyrhizobium sp.
ACGTAGTCTACCCGATTCTGGTCGGCAGGAAGCTGATGATGCATACGATCCCATCGTTCATCGCCATCGTCGGCGGTGTGATCCTGCTGGGCGCACCGGGCGTCGTCCTTGGCCCTCTCGTCGTCTCAATTTCCCTGACCCTGATGGAAATCTGGAAGGCGCGAAATCTTGAGCCGGCCGGGTAACCATCCAGGACCAGGCGGAGATTTGACCTGCCTCAAGCGGGAAACACCGCAACTCATTATGGTCGCAAACTGAAGCGCAAGAGCAGCAGCAGGACATCGTGGCGCTGAGCCAGCCCCCACAGCCAGCAGTACCGCGCGGCGTGGTCTTTCGCGCACGCGATCTGTCCAAGACCTATACCATGGGCGAAGTTCAGGTCCATGCCCTGAAGGACGTCAATCTCGATATCTACGAGGGCGAGTTTGTCGTGCTGCTCGGGCCTTCCGGCTCGGGCAAGTCGACCCTCCTCAACATCCTGGGCGGCCTCGACGCGCCGACCGGCGGCGAAGCCCGATGGCGCGACCACGACCTCGTCGGCGCCGACGACGCCGAACTGACCCGGTACCGGCGCGAGCATGTCGGTTTCGTGTTCCAGTTCTATAATCTCATTCCCAGCCTCACCGTGCTCGAGAACGTGGCGCTGGTGAACGAGATCGCCGACCATCCGCTCGATCCGCGGCAGGCGCTGGCGCTGGTCGGCCTCGAGCAACGACTGGATCATTTCCCCTCGCAGCTTTCCGGCGGCGAACAGCAACGCGTGGCGGTCGCGCGCGCCATCGTCAAATCGCCCGATGTGCTTTTGTGCGACGAGCCGACCGGCGCGCTCGACTACGAGACCGGAAAGGTGGTGCTCGCCGCCATCGCGCGGGCCAACGAGCAGCTCGGCACCACCACGGTGATCATCACCCACAACGCGGCGATCGCGGGCATGGCGGACCGCGTTCTGCGCCTCGGCGGCGGACGCATCGTCGGCGAGGAACGCAACCCACATAGGCTCAGCCCGGACGAGGTGCGCTGGTGAGCCTGCTCGATCGCAAGCTATTGCGGGACATCTCGGCTATGCGCGGCCAGGTGATCACGATCGCGCTGGTGGTGGCGGCCGGCATGGCCGTGTTCGTCGCTTCGATATCGACCTATGATTCCCTGCGTGCCGGGCGTGACCGCTTCTACGCGAGCGCCCGCTTCCCGCAGGTCTTCGTTACGCTGAAGCGCGCGCCGCTTTCGGTGGTGGCACAGCTCAGGGAGATTCCCGGCGTAGCCGAAGTCGAGCCCCGCATCGTCAGGGACGTAATCCTGGATTGGCCATCGGCGACGTTGCCGGTTTCGGCGCGCATGGTGTCGCTGTCGCATGCCGGCGACGAGCCGCTGGCAAGATTGCATGTGCGTCGAGGCACCCCGCCGGAGCCGGGCGCGGCCCAAAACGTCGCGATCAACGAGGCGTTTGCAGAGGCCAACGCCGTGCAACTCGGCACCGGATTGTCGGTGGTGCTGAACGGGCGCCTCCAGAGCTTTCATGTCACGGCCATCGCGCTGTCGCCGGAATATGTTTACGCGGTGAGGCCAGGGGTACCGATCCCGGACGACCGGTTTTACGCCGTTCTCTGGGTCGACCGCAGTGCCGCGGAGGCGGCCTTCGATATGAAAGGCGCCTTCAACGACGCCGTCGTGTCGCTCGTCCCCGGCACCGACCCGAAACAGGTAATCGATGAACTCGACCGCTTGCTCGAGCCTTACGGTTCGGTCGGCGCCATCGCCCGCAGGGATCAGCCGTCAAACCGTTTCCTCGAGGACGAACTCAACCAGCAGAAAGTCATGTCGATCACCATTCCCGTGATCTTCTTCGCCGTGGCGGCATTCCTGCTGAATGTCGTGCTTGGGCGGCTGGTGACCGCCCAACGCGAGCAGATCGCCGCCCTGAAGGCGCTGGGCTTTCCGACCACCCCGCTGGTGCTCCACTATCTCAAGCTGGTCGCGGTCGTGGTGTCCTGCGGATCGGTGTTGGGGCTGGCCGGCGGCCTGCTGTTCGGTGAGGCCATGATCGCGAGCTATCAGGGGTTTTTTCGCCTGCCGGCGCTCGATTTCGCGCTGACGCCGTGGTCTGCGCTGCTCGGATTCGCAATCAGCCTTTCGGCCGCGTCGCTCGGCGTCGTCACCGCGCTTCGAAACGTCGTCGTGCTGGCGCCCGCGGTTGCCATGCGGCCGGCCGCGCCGCTGCGCTTTCGCCGTTCCTGGATCGAAGCATTGCTCTCGGCCAAAACCCTGACGCCACGGCACGTACTGACGATCCGCAATTTCGCCGGCCGGCCGTTGCGCAGCGCATTCACCATTATCGGAATCGCCTTCGCGGTGCCGATGGTCGTGCTCGGGCTGTTCTGGCGCGATGCCATCGACCGGATGATCGAGGTCCAGTTCAACCTGGTCGAACGCGGTAACGTCATGGTGACCTTCCCGCATCCACTCGATCGCGCCATCGTCGGCGACCTCGCGCGCGAGCCCGGCGTGCTGGTCGCCGAAGGCTATCGTATCGCGCCGGTGCGGCTGCGCGCGGGACATCGCAGCTACCTGACGTCGGTGATCGGCCTGCCCTTCGACAGCGCACTGCGGCGCCCGCACGATGCCGCGCTGCGTCCGATCGACGTGCCGCCCGGCGGCATCACCCTCACCCGCCGACTGGCCGAGCGGATGCAGATCGCCGCCGGCGACATCGTGACCATCGAAGTCATGGAGGGCCAGCGCCGCACGATCGACTTGCCGGTCAGCGCACTCGTCGACGAGGTGATCGGGATGGCAGCCTATATGGAGGTCGATACGCTCAACCGGCTCACCGGCGAAGGTGCGGTCGTATCCGCCGCGGCGCTGCTTGTCGAGCCGTCCGCGCTCCCGGCTTTGTCGCGACGATTCAAGGAACTACCCGTCATCGAGTCGGTGTCGATGAAGACGTACACGCTGGCCTCCTTCCTGGACAAGATCGCCGGCATCGTTCTCGTCAGCGCCGGCATCCTCACGGCGTTTGCGGTGATCGTCGCCGTCGGCGTGGTGTACAACAGCGCCCGGATCGCGCTGCAGGAGCGCGCCTGGGAGCTTGCCAGCCTGCGCGTGCTCGGCTTTACGCGGGCCGAGGTGGCGCAGATCCTTTTCAGCCAGTTTGCGATCGAGATCGCGCTGGCGATTCCGATCGGTCTGTTGCTGTCGCAGGGCGTCGTCACGCTGATCGCCCGGTTTCATTCCAGCGAGAGTTTTCAGATTCCGGGCGTGGTCGGACCACGCACTTACGCGATCGCGACCGTCATTGTCGTGGTCACCGCCCTGGCAAGCGCATACATCGTGCGCCGCCGCGTGGACCGGCTCGATCTGGTCGCGGTACTCAAGACGAGGGATTGACGATGCGCATCCCGGCTGGTCGTGTGGTTTTGGGACTGGGCCTTGCGGCCGCTGCCGCCGGCGTCACCTGGTTCCTGATGCCGCAGCCGGTGCCGGTCGAGACCACGACCGTCACCAAGGGACGCTTTGTCGCCACCGTCGACGAGGATGGCAAGACCCGCGTCCGCGAGCGCTATGTGGTGGCCGCGACGCTCGCCGGGCGGTTGACGCGCGTGCGGCTGAAAGCGGGCGACAACGTCGCCGCCGACGATATCGTTGCCACCATCATGCCGCCGCCGGCGCCCCTGCTCGACCCGCGCAGCCGCCGCGAGGCCGAGGAAAGACTGGGCACCGCCGAGGCAGCGCGCGACCGCAGCAAGGCTACCGTCGGGCGCGCGCAGGTCCAGGCCGATCAGGCGAAGACCGATCTGGATCGCGCCCGCACCCTTGTCGCGCAGGGTGCCGCGACCGTGCAGGCGCTGGAACGCGCCGAACTGGCTCAGCGGGTCGCCGATCGCGACCTTCGGGCCGCGGAATTCCAGGATCATGCGGCGAGCCACGAGGTCGATCAGGCGAAAGCCTTGCTCGCCCGCTATCAGGATGGCGCGGACACACCAATCGAACACTGGAACATCACGGCGCCGGTATCCGGCGTGGTGCTGCGGGTCGTGCAGGAAAGCGAGACCGTGGTCCAGTCGGGCGCGCCGCTGCTCGAAATCGGCGATCCGCGAGACCTTGAGATCGTGACCGATGTGCTGAGTGTCGATGCGGTTGAAATTCGCCCCGGCGCCGAGGTTGCGATCGAGCACTGGGGCGGCCCGGGGGTTCTGTCGGGACGCGTGCGGCGGATCGAACCCGCGGCGTTCACCAAGATATCGACGCTCGGCGTCGAAGAGCAGCGGGTCAACGTGCTGATCGACGTGCTGTCACCACGGGAGCAGTGGACCGGTCTCGGTGACGGATACCAGGTCGATACGAGAATCACCGTGTTCACGCGGGACGATATCGAGATCCTTCCGGCCGGCGCCCTGTTCCGCCGCGGCGACAGCTGGAGTGTTTATGTCGTCGAGGATGGACGCGCGCAGCTGCGAGCCGTCGATCTCGTGCGCCGATCAGGCCGCTCCGCGGCAGTCAGCAAGGGGGTGGCGCAAGGCGACCGGGTCATCGTTTATCCCAGCGATCAGATCAGTGCTGGCGTGCGGGTCAGCGTGAAAAAGATGCACCGGGCCCCCGGCATTCCGGGACCGACCTGATTGTGCGATTGCCCTTGCAGCCGCTCAAATCGATCAGACGGGAGCGCCATCTATTGGCGGTGATCGTACTTGAATTCCAGAACAGCCGGGCTGGTCCCACTACGCTCAACCGTCAGTGTCAAGGTGTAGAGATCAGATCCGGGCAGATCGAAGAAACCGCCATAGGTCGCCGTGCCCGCGATCTGCATCGGTTCAAGCTGCTTTTTGCTGCCGGACAGCCCCAGCCCGGATACCTCGGCGGTCACCACGACGTTGGAAACCCGCTCACCGCTCGCCGCATCGAAGATGGCCGCAACCATTTGATAGTCATGGGGGCTTTTTGAGCTGATTTGATAGTCATGGGGGCCCTTGGAGAGGACAACGTGCGTCGGAGGGCCCTTGACGATTTCTGCGGGCACCACGCCGAGATAGACCGTGAATCCACCGGCGGTCTTCGCCTGGTCAGCTTCCACCGCCATGGCATCGCGCGATGTCATGGCGATCCCCGACACGGTGAAGCAGAGAACTCCGAACAGAGCCGCAGCAGTAACCCGTCTACCCATGGCGACAATCTCCAGTGGTATCTCGCGTATAAGGATCCTTCATAAACAGACGCGTTGCCCGCATATTGATCAAAATCAAGTTGCGCAGATAAGAGCCAAAATTCACTGATATGCCTGCCCCGGCGTAAGTTCCGGCCGCGGCGTCCGTGCTGCTCGGAACTGCTCCCGAGGGCTGG
>JBAUUA010000583.1:0-4962 GCA_049582465.1 Bradyrhizobium sp.
AATATCAGAGACTGTGCTGGCGCTGATGCTCGCGGATCGCAATCCAGACCCGCTCCGGCGTCGCAGGCATGTCGATGTGATCGATCTTGTATTCGCGCCACAGCCCCTCGATGATGGCGTTGACCACCGCCGGACAGGAACCGATCGCGCCGGCCTCGCCCGCGCCCTTGACGCCCAGCGGATTGGTCTTGCAGGGCACGTTGTGGGTCTCGAACACGAATGACGGACCGTCGGCCGCGCGCGGCATCGCATAGTCCATGAAGGTGCCGGTGACGAGCTGGCCGTCCTTGGCGCTGTAGACCGCCTGCTCCATCAAGGCCTGCCCTATTCCCTGCATCGCGCCGCCATGAACCTGGCCGGCGAGCAGCAGCGGATTGAGCGTCACGCCGAAATCGTCGACGATGACGTAGTTGACGATCTTGATGATGCCGGTGGCCGGATCGATCTCGACTTCGGCCAGATGCGTGCCGTTCGGGAACGTGCCGTCGGCCTGCGTGAAGGTCGCGCTGGCGTTCAGCTTCGAGGGATCGACGCCGGGCCGCTTCGCGAGATCGGCGAAGCTCACCGAGCGATCGGTACCGGCGACGCGGATGGTGCCGTTATTGATCTCGAGATCGCCGCTGCCGGCTTCCAGCGCTTCGGCGGCAATCTCGCGCAACTTCTTGCCGAGTTCGCGCGTCGCGCGCTCCACGCTGACGCCGCCGGTCGGAATCGATGCCGAGCCGCCGGTGCCGAGGCCGGTGGCGATCTGGTCGGTATCGCCCTGGATGATGTGGACGCGCTCGGGCGGCAGCCCGAACTGCTCGGCGACCAGTTGCGCGTAGGCGGTCTGGTGGCCCTGCCCGCTCGACTGGGTGCCGATCAGGATCGTGACGTCGCCAGTGGGATCGAGCTGCACCTTGGCGGTCTCCTCGCCCATGGTGCCGCAGACCTCGACATAGGTCGCAAGCCCGATGCCGCGCACAAAACCCTGCTTCCTGGCGGCCTTGGCGCGCTTGGGAAATTCCTTCCAGTTGGCGATTTCCATGGCGCGCTTCATATGCGCGGTGAAGTCGCCGGAATCATAGACCTTGCCGGTCGCGGTCTTGTAGGGCATCGCGCGCGGCGAGATGAAGTTCTTGCGCCGGATCGCATCCGGCGTCATGCCGAGCTTGCGCGCCGCCGCGTCGACCAGACGTTCGACCACGTACGCGGCTTCCGGGCGTCCGGCGCCGCGATAGGCGTCGACCGGCACGGTGTTGGTGAACACGGTGCGGACGCGGCAATGGAACGCCTGGATGTCGTAGAGGCCGGGCAGCATGCCGGCGCCACCATGGGGAATATAGGGCCCGAAGGTCGACAGATACGCGCCCATGTCGCCGATCAGATCGACGTCCATCGCCAGGAACCTGCCGTCCTCGGCGAGCGCCATCCGCGCCGTGGTGACGTTGTCGCGGCCCTGCGCGTCGCCCATGAAATGGTCGGAACGGTCGGCGGTCCATTTGACCGTCTTGCGCAGCTTGCGCGCGGCGACCGCGATCAGCGCGTATTCGCGATAGGGAAACAGTTTGGTGCCGAAGCCGCCGCCGACATCCGGGCAGATCACCCGCATCTTTTCCAGCGGTATCTTCAGGACCATTCCGCCGATGATCTCGCGCAACCGATGGCTGCCCTGACTGCCGATCGTCAGCGTCAGGTGATCGCGCTTGGCGTCGTATTCGCAGACCGCGGCGCGGGTTTCCATGAAGTTGGTGACGACGCGCGGATTGACGATCGAGATTTCGGCGACCGCATGCGCCCTGGCGAACGCGGCGTCGGTGGCTTTCTTGTCGCCGATCGGCACGTCGAACAGCACGTTGCCGGGATGCTCGGCCCAGACCTGCGGCGCGCCCGGTTTGACCGCGTGCACCACGCCGACGACGCCCGGCAGCGGCGTCCAGTTGACCTCGACCGCCTCGATGGCGTCGCGCGCATGGTCGATCGTGTCGGCGACGACGAAGGCGACGGCGTCCCCGACGTGCCGCACTTCCCCTGCCGCGAGGATCGGATAGGGCGGACCGGTGAACGGATCGACCTCGAGATTGAACAGGCAGGGCAGCGAGCCGAGATCTCTGACATCCTCGCCGGTCAGGATCAGGGCGACCCCGGGCAGCCCGCGGGCGCGGGCGGCGTTGATGGTGAATTTCGCATGCGCATGCGGCGAGCGCAGCACCAGCGCGTGCAGCGCCGGCTGCGGGGCGACGTCGTCGGTGTAGCGGCCCTTGCCGCGAATGAGCGCATCGTCTTCCTTGCGCAGGACGCTTTGACCGACGCCGAATTTGATGGGAGCCATCGTATCTCCGTTTTACCCGGTAGTTATTTCCGGCCCATATTGCAGCGGATCGCAGGCCAGCGCAAAGGGTTTAGCTGCGCACCAGCGACCCCAGCCAGCGCCTGCCGAACAGCAGCAGGATCGATCCGGCGTAGACGATGGCGCCGACGACGATCAGCACCAGGAGCTTGGCCTCGTCGCGAAAATGACTGAGCTCTGCGAGATACGGCGCCGCAAGCCGTGCGGTCAGCCACAGCGCCGCGCCCAGCACGACGCCGGAAACGACAAACTTCGCCAGCGATCGCGTCAGGGCGCGATCGAGATCGAGGTAACCCGCCCGCGCCGCAAAACCTGTCACCAGAAGAAGATTGATCCAGGCTCCGACGGCGGTCGCGAGCGCAAGGCCGACCTGCGCCAGCGAGCCGACCAGCGCGATCTTCAGCGCGACATTGACGGCGACCCCGGTCAGCGCCGCCTTCACCGGCGTCGCCGTGTCCTTGCGGGCATAGAAGGTCGCAACCGCGCTGCGGATCAGCACGAACGGAATAAGGCCAATCGCATAGGCCGCGAGCGTCGCTCCCGCGGCGGCGGCGTCGGCCTTCGAGAACGCGCCGCGGGCGAACATCGCCCGCGTGATGACGTCGGGAACGGTCAGGAACGCGGCCACGAACGGTATCGAGAACAACAACGTGAAATCGAAGGCGCGGCGTTGCGACGCCATCGCGCCCCGGTGATCCTCAACCGTCAGTTGCCGCGACATTTCCGGCAGCAATACCGTGCCGATCGCGATCCCGATCACCCCGATCGGCAGTTGGTTGAGCCGGTCGGCATAATACAGCGCCGACAGCGCGCCCGCCGGCAGGAAGGTCGCGATGATGGTATCGGCGAACAGCGCCACCTGCGTCCCCATCGAGCCGACGGTGGCGGGCCCGAGCGCGCGGAAGAAGGCACGGACGTCCTCATCGAGCTTCAACGGTGCAAATCGCGGCAGTCCGCCATGCCGCGCGAGATCCCCCGCCAGCAGGAAATATTGCAGGAAGCCGGAGATCAAGACGCCCCAGGCGGCGGCGTGGCCGGCGGTCGGGAAGAACGCCACCAGCGCCAGCGTCATCATCATGGCGAGGTTCAGGAAGATCGACGCCGCCGCCGCGCTCGCAAAACGGTGCATGACGTTGAGCATGCCGCCATAGAGCGTCACTAGCGTGATCAGCAGGAGATAGGGAAAGGTGATCCGCGTCAGATCGATGGCGAGCCGGCGCTGCTCGGCATCGTCGGTGAAGCCCGGCGCGAGCAGGCTCATCGCCTGCGGCATGAACAGCCAGGCGACCACCAGCAGAACCAGCTGCGACAGGAACAGAAGCGTAAAGATGCGGTTGGCGAACAGCCCCGCCGACTCCTCGCCATGCTCGCCATAGACATGGGCGTAGGCCGGCACGAAGGCGGCATTGAATGCGCCCTCGGCAAAGATCGCGCGGAAGTGATTGGGCAGGCGAAACGCCACGAAAAACGCGTCCGCCACCGGACCTGCGCCGAGGATCGCCGCGAGCATGATGTCGCGCGCAAATCCGGTCAGCCGCGAAAGGAGCGTATAGCCGCCGACGGTGAAAATACGACCGAGCATGCGCCGCTTCTAGCGTATTAGACGGCGCCGCAAAACGGCGGAATCAGGTGGAAATGGCGCCGCGCACAGCCTTGATGACCCGCTCCTGCGTCGGCTCGTCGAGATAGGCGTGCATCGGCAGGCTGATGACGTCGCCCGACAGGCGTTCGCTGGCGGCCAAGCCGCCATCGGCGACCGGGAAATCCCGATAGGCGGTCTGCTGGTGCATCGATTTCGGATAATAGATCGCGGTCGGAACGCCCTGCGCCTTCAGCGCCGCCGCGAAGCCGTCGCGATCGCAGCCCTCCGGCAGCCGGATGGTGTATTGCGCCCACACCGAGGTGCAGCCGCTGGCAAGCCGCGGGACGCGCACGACATTGCCGAGGCCTTGCGCGTAGCGCTCGGCGACCTTGTTGCGCGCGGCGATCTCGTCCTCGAAGATTTTCAACTTCTCGAGCAGGATCGCCGCCTGCATGGTGTCGAGGCGGCCGGTCAGCCCGAGCCGGACATTGTCGTATTTGTCCGACCCCTGACCGTGGACACGAACGCTGCGCAGCGCGCTTGCCAGTTCAGCATCGTCGGTGAAGATCGCGCCGCCGTCGCCGAAGCAGCCGAGCGGCTTGGCCGGGAAAAAGCTGGTCGCGGTAGCAAGGCCGAGCGTGCCGAGACGGCGGCCCTTGTAGCTTGCGCCAAAGGCCTGCGCCGCGTCATCGAGCACGAACAGGCCCGCTTCCGCCGCGATCGCCGCGATGACGTCATGGTCGGCGCTCTGCCCGAACAGGTCGACCGGAATCACCGCGACGGGCTTGAGGCCGAGCCTCTTCGCCGTGGCGATGCCGCGCTTCAGCGAAGCCGCGTCGATGTTGAAGGTCGCCTCGTCGACATCGACGAACACCGGTGACGCGCCGGTCAGCGCCACCGCCTCGCCGGTCGCACAAAACGTAAAGGACGGACAGAACACCGCATCGCCGCGGCCGACGCCCCTGGCCATCAGCACCATCAGCAGCGCATCGGTGCCGCTCGCGCAGCTCACCACGTGGCTGGCGCCGCTGAACTCGGCAAGGGCCGCCTC
>JBAUUA010000584.1:0-9092 GCA_049582465.1 Bradyrhizobium sp.
CGGCATTTCACCATCGCCGGCGACGGCACGGTCCATGTCCGCGCGCCTTCCGGTCAACCGCAATGGAGGTTCACCGCCGTTCCGGATCGCGCCCCGACCATCGCGCTTGCCAAGGATCCGGAACGTCAGGCCCACGGCGCGCTGCAGATGTCCTACAAGATCGAGGACGACTACGGCGTCACCGAAGCGCAGGCGCATTTTGTCGCCCGCCCGGGCGACGCTGCGAAAAGTGATGCGCCGAAGGGCGCGACCGAGAATGCTTCGGCCGCGCCGCGGCCGCTGTTCAACCCGCCGCAATTTCCGCTGGTGCTTCCGAACGCGCGGACGCGCAACGGCGTCGGCCAGACGGTCAAGGATCTCAGCGAGGACCCCTATGCCGGCGCCGACGTCACGCTGACGCTGACGGCGAAGGACGAGGCCGGCAATGAGGCCAAGAGCGAGCCTTTCAACATGCGGCTGCCGGAGCGGCTGTTCACCAAGCCCTTGGCGCGCGCGCTGATCGAGCAGCGCCGCATCCTGGCGCTCGACGCCAATCAGAACGCGCAGGTCTTTGCGGCGCTGGATGCGCTGATGATCGCGCCGGAACTGTTCACGCCCGAGGCCGGGCAATATCTCGGGCTCTACAGCGTCGCGCGGCAGCTCGAGGCCGCCCGCACCGACGATTCGCTGCGCGAGGTCGTGGCGAGCCTGTGGGCGCTCGCCGTCACCATCGAGGACGGCGACATCACCGACGTGGACAAGGCGCTGCGCGCCGCGCAGGACGCGCTCAAGCAGGCGCTGGAGCGCGGCGCCAGCGATGAAGAAATCAAGAAGCTGACCGAGAATCTGCGCGCGGCGCTGGACAATTTCATGCGCCAGCTCGCTGAACAGCTGCGCAACAATCCGCAAGCCTTGGCGCGGCCGCTCGACCCCAACACGCGGGTGATGCGCCAGCAGGACCTCAACAACATGATCGAGCGGATGGAGCGGCTGTCGCGCTCCGGCGACAAGGAAGCCGCCAAGCAATTGCTCGAACAGCTGCAGGAGATGCTGGAGAACCTGCAGATGGCGCAGCCCGGCCAGTCCGGCGACGGCGACATGGAGCAGGCGCTGAACGAGCTCGGCGACATGATCCGCAAGCAGCAGCAGTTGCGCGACAAGACCTTCAAGCAGGGCCAGGATTCGCGGCGCGACCGCGCCCACGGCAAGCAGAACGACCAGGGCATGGGCGACCTGCAGCAGGACCAGGAGGGCCTTCGCGACCGGCTGAGGAAACTGCAGCAGGAGCTCGCCAAGCGCGGCATGGGACAGGGCCAGAAGGGCCAGCGCGGCGAACAGGGGCAGCAGGGTCAGCAGGGGCAGGGCGATCAGCAAGGCGAGGACGGCGACGGCGAGGACGGGCTCGGCCAGGCCGACAGCGCGATGGGCGACGCCGGCTCGAGGTTGGGCGAAGGCAATGCCGATGCCGCCGTGGACGCGCAGGGCAAGGCGCTGGAAGCGCTGCGCAAGGGCGCCCAGAGCATGGCGGAAGCGATGCAGCAGGGCGAAGGCGAGGGGCAAAGCGAGGGTCCGGGCAATCGCGCCGGCCGGCAGCAGAGCGGCGGCAATCAGACCGACCCCTTGGGACGGCCGCTGCATGGGCGCGAATTCGGCGACGATTTCACGGTGAAGATCCCGGGCGAGATCGACGTCCAACGGGCGCGCCGCATTCTGGAAGAACTGCGCCGCCGCCTCGCCGATCCGGCCCGCCCGCAGATCGAGCTCGATTACCTCGAGCGGCTGCTGAAGGATTACTGAGCGGTCTTGTTTGATACGGACGGCGTCGCCACAGGCACAATCGTCATACGCGGGCTTGACCCGCGTATCCATCATCTTCGCAGGAGTCTTTCGAAGGAGATGGATGGCCGGGTCAAGCCCGGCCATGACGAGCGGAGAGACGCTGCCCCGCTAACCCTTCCTTGCCCCCAGCGCGTCCGCTACCGCGGTGCGGATATCGGCGACCGAAAACGGTTTCGTCACCACGTCGTGGACGATCGCGTTGAGGCCGTGGGCGCGTTCGCGCTGATCGGCAAAGCCCGTCATCAACAGGATGGTCAGATCGGGAAAATCGCGCGCCGCCGTCAAGGCCAGCGCGATGCCGTCCATCACGGGCATCTGGATATCGGTCAGCAGCAGGTCGAAGGCGCCGTCTTCGCGGGCGAGGATTTCCAGCGCTTCGGCGCCGTCTTCCGCGGTGACGGTCTCGTGGCCGTCCATGGCAATGGCGCGCGCCACCAGCGTGCGCATGGAGTCTTCGTCGTCGGCGATCAGCACGCGCGTCCTGGCGTACCCCTCTTTCCGAAAGTGAAAATGCGGCGCGGTCATGCGCTGCCGCGGGCGAGATCCCGCTTGTTGAAGAAGCGTATGTCGATATTACGCCCTTCCGCGGGCGGCGAGGCCAGCCGGGACTTGAACCGGGTGTATTCGCCCGGTCGGAGCGCGGTCTGCTCCAGCACGGCATTCCAGGCATAGATTTCCGCGCCCTGCGCGTCGCGGACGCTGAATCGCAGCCGTGGCAGTTCGACCGCCTTCTTGGCTTCGCCTGATATCACGCCCTCGATCACCAAAACCGGCTTGCCCTCGACGGTTTCGGTCGAGATTTTCACGTCCTTGAACACCAGCCCGCGCAGATTTACCTCGAGCCCGACCATTTTGTAGAACGTCGCGGTCTGCGGCAGCAGCCGCACCACATCGACCCGCCAGATGATCAATGCCAGCACCAGCGCGCCCATGGCGGCACAGGCCGTCGGCAGGCCGACGAGCGGCTTGCCCGAGGCGCGGAGCAGGGCCGGCGGTCTCCAGAGCCTGCCGAACCAGGACCCGCGCCGCCCGCTTCCGCCGTCGTCCGCGTCGTCCTGCGCCATCGACGCCCAGTCGGAATCGGCATCCGGCGATGAACCGTCGCCTTCCGGCCAGTCGGCCGAAATCGAGGGGCTGTCGACGACGGGGGCGTCCTGGCTGTCGTCCTCCGCGGCCATCGCTTCCCATTCCGCGGCGGCGTCGGCCTCGGCGGACATCTGGCTGGCTGACGCCATCGCCCGTGCCGGCGCCATCTCGACGGCATCCTCCGGCCGCGCCAGCCAGACCTCCTTGCAGCGGGAACAGCGCACATTGCGGCCGGCCGCGCCTAAGGTAGCCGGATCAATGGCATAGGAGGTTGTACAATGGGGGCAAATGATGTGCATGGAGCCCATATCCACAATGACGCTGGCCAGATGCTACAAGCCGACCGTTAACGAATCGGAAACCATAACCGAAGCACAACCGCTTTGTTTGGTTAGCCGCCGAGCGACAGCCAATGACCCGGGTGGCCGCGGTTTCAGGGTTCCGGTCGCGCCCCACATCGAACGGAGCTGAGCTTGGTTCGGTTCGAAAATGTCGGATTGCGCTACGGGCTCGGCCCGGAGATTCTGCGCGACCTCAGTTTCCAGATTCCCGCCCATTCCTTCCAGTTCCTCACCGGTCCCTCCGGCGCCGGCAAGACCTCGCTCCTGAAACTCTTGTTCCTGTCGCTGCGGCCGACCCGCGGGCTGGTCAACCTGTTCGGTCATGACGTCTCGCTGCTCGGCAAGGACGAGATCGCGGATCTCCGCAAGCGCATCGGCATCGTCCTGCAGGACTTCCGCCTGCTCGACCACATGACTACTTACGAGAACGTCGCGCTCCCGTTCCGGGTGATGGGCCGCGAGGAATCGAGCTATCGCAAGGAAGTCATCGATCTCCTGCGATGGGTCGGCCTCGGCGAGCGGATGGATGCGCTGCCGCCGATTCTGTCCGGCGGCGAGAAGCAGCGCGCGGCGATCGCGCGGGCAGTGATTTCGCGGCCGCAGCTCTTGCTGGCGGACGAGCCGACCGGCAGTGTCGACCCGACGCTGGGGCGGCGATTGCTCCGGCTGTTCATCGAGCTGAACAAATCAGGCACCGCGGTGATCATCGCCACCCATGATATCACCTTGATGGACCAGTATGATGCCCGGCGGCTGGTGCTGCATCAGGGACGGTTGCATATCTATGAGTAGAACCGATCATAGTCCGTTGATGGATCTCGGAAACGAGCGTCCTCAGGTGCCGGCGACGGCGCGCAATCTGTCGCCGATCGTGCCGCGCGCCTCGATCGCCGGCCGCGCGCTGGTCGCGGTCGTCGCCATCATGACGTTTCTGGCGTCGATCACCACCGGCACGGTGCTCTTGGTGAGCGCCTCGGCGGCGGAGTGGCAATCCGAAGTCGCGAGCGAAATCACCATCCAGGTCCGCCCCGTGCCCGGGCGCGATCTCGACCGCGACGCGGTCGCGGTGACGCAGGCGGTGCGCGCGCAGCCCGGCATCGTCGAGGTGAGACCCTTCACCAAGGAGGAATCCTCCAAGCTGCTGGAGCCGTGGCTCGGCACCGGATTGTCGCTCGACGATCTGCCGGTGCCGCGCGTCATCGTCGCGCGGGTTCAGCCCGGATCCACGCTTGATCTGCCGGCGCTGCGCAGGGCAGTGACGCTGGTGGCGCCGACGGCAAGCGTCGACGATCACCGCGCCTGGATCGAACGGATGCGCTCGATGACCGGCGCGACCCTGTTCGCCGGCATCGGCATCCTCGCGCTGGTGATCGTTGCGACCATCATCTCGGTCTCGTTCGCCACCCGCGGCGCGATGGCGGCCAATCGTCCGATCGTCGAAGTCCTGCATTTCGTCGGCGCCGGGGACCGCTATATCGCCAACCGGTTCCTGCGGCATTTCCTGCGGCTGGGCCTCGAGGGCGGCGTGATCGGCGGCGGCGTCGCGATGCTCGGCTTCGGCTTCTCCGAATCGATCGCCAGCTGGTTTTCGGGAACGCCGGTCGGCGATCAGTTCGCGGCTCTGCTGGGGACGTTTTCGCTGCGCCCGTCGGGCTATCTGGCGCTGGCGGCGCAGGCGGTGCTGATCGCGGCGATCACCGCCTGGGCATCGCGCCGAACGCTTTTCGCCACGCTGGACGAGATCGACTGATGCGAACGGTCGCCGATACGGCGGCAAACCGGACTCCACTTCGTCGCAAAACGCTCTAGACTTGAGCAGGGGGAAGGGATCACTGATATCGCATGAGCCTGCAGTCCGACGATCGAGCGACGAATGCGCCGCCTGCCGCGCCGCGGGGATGGCCGCGCGCCGCTGTCGTCGCGGCACTGGCGGTGATGTTCATCGGCGTGACGGTCGGCTTCGTCGGCTTTCTCTCGCAATTGCGCGGCGTCGAGGTGGCGCCCGCCAGGCGCGCCGACGGCATCGTGGTGCTGACCGGCGGTTCATCGCGGGTCTCGGACGCCATGGAATTGCTGGCCGGCGGCTACGGCAAGCGGCTGCTGATCTCCGGCGTGCATCCGACCAATGCGGCGAGCGATATCTCCCGTTCGCTGCCCGACAACCAGCAGCTTCTGACCTGCTGCGTCGATCTCGACCGTTCCGCCGTCAACACCCGCAGCAATGCGGCCGAGACGCGGCGCTGGGCGCACGAGCGCGGCTTCAGGTCGCTGATCGTGGTGACGTCGAATTATCACATGCCGCGGGCGATCGTCGAATTGTCGCACGCGATGCCCGATATCGAGCTCATTCCGTTCGCGGTGGTCGGCGAGAAATGGCGCGATGAACCGTGGTGGACGAGTGGCGCGACGCTGCGGCTCCTGCTATCGGAGTACGTCAAATACGTCGCCGCCGAGGTGCGGGTGCGGCTCGCCGATATCGGTCTCGATCTGACGCCCGAGCTTGCGGACCATCCGGCCGGATCTCCGGCGTCGAGCCCGGCGACGGCGCAAGCCAACTGATTTGGGTATCCGATGGTTGTGATTTTCCTGCGCTCGCTGGTCTACAACGTGCTGTTCTATGCGCTGCTGATATGCTGGCTGATCGTGGCGATTCCGACCTACGTGATGCCGCGCTGGGCGATCATGAGCGTCGCCAAAAACTGGGCACGGAGCAGCATCTGGCTCCTGCGCGTGATCTGCAACGTCAAGGTGGAGTATCGCGGCCTGGAGAAGATTCCGGAAGGACCGCTGATCGTCGCCTCGAAGCATCAGTCGATGTGGGAGACCGTCGCGCTGCTGCTGTTCTTCGAGCAGCCCCTGTTCATCCTCAAGCGCGAACTGCTGTGGATCCCGCTGTTCGGCTGGTACCTGATCAAGGCGAAGATGATCGGGATCGACCGCAGCGCCGGCGGCCGCGCGCTCCTGGAAATGACGCGCCGCGCTGGCGCTGCCGTGCGGCGCGGACGGCAGCTGATCATCTTCCCGGAGGGCACGCGGACCCCGGTCGGGGCGCCGCCGCACTACAAGACCGGCATCGCCCAGATCTATGTCGATTGCGGCGTGAACTGCTTGCCGGTGGCGCTCAATTCCGGGCTGTTCTGGCCGCGCCGGACCTTCATGCGCTATCCCGGCACGCAGGTGGTCGAATTCCTCGATCCGCTGCCGCCCGGCCTGTCGCGCCGCGAGTTCATCGCGCGCGTCTCGACCGTGATCGAGGAGGCGACCGACCGGCTGGTCGAGGTCGCGCGCCGCGAGCAGGCGCAATTGTTCGGCCGCGTGCGGAGTTCGGCGTCGGCGAAGGCGTAGGCAGCGCGAAGTTGCGGGCGCGGCAAGCGGTCATTACGACTCGCGGACTGTCCTTCCCAGGGTGATTTCCGGCCTGCGCAGACCCATCGCGATCCAGGCGGCGATAAGCCTCAACATGAACTTGCCGGAGTGACGATCATAATTCGGCAAGTCGTCGGCAAGCTCGACGCCGTCTCGCCGGTCTTGTGTCATGACCCGCATTTCAGGGCGTGGAGCATCTGCCGGAAAGCGGTTTCGGTAAATCGTCAGCCAATGTCCCTTGGTAAAGTCGAGGAACATTGCCGAATTGCAACATGTGGCAATGACTCTCCGCGTCGGGGAATCGGGCCTGAGCCGGTGCTCTTCAAGATGCTCCTGCCCCATGACACATTGCACTCGATCCTTTCGATACAGCACGTAGTCCGTTCCACCGTCGGGATTGAGCACGGACGGCGCGAAAGCCGGTTGCTCGAAGCGGCTTCCGGCTTGCTGGCAACTTGCGCAATAGCAGGAGGCGGCGAGAATCGGCCGGCCGACCGCCTCCAATTTCACTTTGCCGCATTGGCACACCGCGGAGAGGGGCTTGCGCTGTTTCTGATCCACTGCGACCGCCTGTTCGCGGGTCCTGCCTGCATCGGCTATTTTGGCGTTGGCAGGAAATGTCCGCAAGTGGGGTCATTGGCGCCGTTTTGAGCGTCAGCCGATCACTTCCGGTCTGCCCTCGAAACCGGCCATTCGCGGCCTGCGTCGGCATGTTTCAACCGTGCCATGAAGAGACAGGCGCGAGGCTTTTTGAGCCCGTCCCGGGGGCCGCTCTCATTTGCCCCGAGCATGCTGATCGAAGGTGCTGAGCACGGCGAGCGTCATGGCCTCAACGCCGGTTTCGATGGTCGGTTTCGGCACCGGAGCGAACAGCGGCGAATGATTCGACGGCAGTTGCGGCCCGGATCCGTCGCGTGCCGCGGCCACGCGCTCGGGTTCGTAGACGCCGATGTTGAAAAACATCGACGGCACCCCGGCATTGACGAATTCGGAGAAATCCTCACTTGGCGTACCCGGCGGCGACGCCCTGAGCTTGTCGCCAAACGCTGCCTTCAGCACCTTCTCGGCGGTCGCGACCACCTCGGGATCGTTCATGACGGCCTTGGTACCCTCGGCGATCCTGATGTCGGGTGCTGGCGCATCCGACATCGCGGCTACGGCCTTGGCCGTCCGCTCGATCCCTGTCAGCATTTTGGCGCGCACTTCGGGCTTGTAGGTGCGGATGGTTCCGGCCACCAGCACTTCGTCGGGAATGATGTTTTCGGCGGTGCCGCCATGGATCGCGCCGATGCTGACCACGCCGAATTCGGTCGGGTCCTTTTCTCGGCTGATCACGCTTTGCACGTCGACGATGAAGCGTGCCGCGATCATCACCGGATCGATGGTCGACTGCGGCGCCGCGCCGTGACCGCCGCGGCCACGAAATCGGACGAAGAGGCTATCGGCATTGGACGAGCCGATGCCCGCGCGATAGTTGATGGTGCCGTAGGCGAAGGCGCCGTCATGCAAGGCAAATGCAACATCGGGTTTTTTGAATCGTGTGAACAGGCCGTCAGCCAGCATGGCCTTGGCGCCGGACACCGTCTCTTCGGCTGGTTGGGCGATGAACATCAGGGTGCCTTGCCACTGGTCCTTCAGGCCGACCAGTGTCTTCGCCGTTCCGACCCAGCTCGCCATATGGATGTCATGGCCGCAGCTATGGGCCACAAAGGTCTCCCGGCCGTTCCAGCTGGTCTTGTCGTGGCTGGCATAGGCAAGGCCGGTTTTCTCTTCCATCGGCAGCGCGTCGAGTTCGGTGCGCACCATGATGGTGGGGCCATCGCCATTTTTATAGATGGCGACCAGCCCGGTTTTGCCGACGTGCTCGGTGACATCGAAGCCGAGCGCGCGCATTTCAGCGGCGAGCCTGGCTGCAGTTTTTTCTTCCTGAAAGGCAATTTCCGGATGGGCGTGGATGTCCTTGTAAAGCGCGTCGAGTTTCGGATAATCCTCCTCGACCATCACCTCGATCGCGGTCTTGAGACGGGCAACATCGATCTCCGCTCGCGCCGGCAAGAGCGTTGCCGCGCACAGTGCTGCGGACGCCAGAAGGGATTTGGCAAATCGGTTCATGGCAACAACGCGCCCTGTCACCCGGCGGCCCAAGGCGTCGCTTCTCACCGAACCAGCCCGGCTGCAGCCGGGAAAATAGCACCAAGCCAGCGCTGGACCAATGTCTGGTCAGGGTCATTCGCGTCGTTTCCGCGATGTTGGCGGTGAGTCAGCTTTACGCCCAGGAACCGACATCGTCAGTTGGACCGACCCCGTCCGAAAAGTGCCACGAACGGGCAGAGCCAGATTTCATAGGCCCGGCAAACAGAAACGCCGAGCGAGGATAGAAGCTGTGCGCAAAGAGGTTGTCTTGGAAGCGGCAGAACGGCTGACCGAAAGGGAGACTAGAACTCGCATTCCTCGTCAACCGTTCGACCTATTGTGTTATCC
>JBAUUA010000585.1:0-7555 GCA_049582465.1 Bradyrhizobium sp.
CGGCGTGGCCGGCCATTAGCCTCTGGCTTCTGGGCGCGATGCTTGTGGTCGACCTGATCTTCCAGGGCTGGGGATTCATCGCCTTCGGAATGGCGCTCAAGGCGGACGCGTCCAGACAAGCGGATCGGCATGTGTCGGCCTGAGTTGCCGCGATGACCGCGAGTGCGGCTTTCAGGGAAACGGCAAAACTCGCCTGGCGAGGCGGCCGCGCGGCGTCGGCATCCCGGCCGGTCGCGGAGGAAAGGGCCATCGCGCTGACCTATGGCGGATCGACCTACGCCGTCATGATGGCCACGCCGGCCGATCTCGAGGACTTCGGCGTCGGCTTCAGTATTACCGAAGGGATCGTTGCGCATGCCGGCGAGATCGGCAGCGTCGAGCTGATCGACGGTGATCTCGGCATCGAAGTCCGCATGTGGCTGGCGGGGGATCGGACAACATCGCTTGCCGCCCGCCGACGCGCGATGGTTGGTCCGGTGGGCTGCGGGCTTTGCGGCATCGAAAGCCTCGAGCAGGCGGGGCGGGAAGCGCCGAAGGTTGTGAGCGACACGACGTTTCATGCCTGCGATCTGCTTGATGCGATGCGGGCGCTGGCGCCTATGCAGCGTCTCAATCAGACAACCCGGTCCGTGCATGCTGCGGCTTTCTGGCGGCCGTCAATCGGTATCGGCCTGGTCCGGGAGGATGTCGGCCGCCACAACGCGCTCGACAAGCTCGCCGGCGCGCTCGTGCGTGATGCCGGGTCTCCTCGTTCCGACGGAGCGGTTCTCCTTACCAGCCGTGTTTCGGTCGAGATGGTGCAGAAGACGGCGATGATTGGTGCGCCGATGCTGGTCGCCGTCTCCGCGCCGACGACGCTTGCGATCCGGATTGCCGACGCGGCGGGGATCACGCTGGTCGCCATCGCCCGCGACGACGGATACGAAGTATTCACCCATCCGGACCGGATTGTCTTTCCGGGCAACGCACCGACGGCAACGCTGCAAACCGATGCCGTCGCGATCGCGTGAAGATCCCTGACGTCATTCCCGACTTGAGCTCAGGGAGACGATTCGCCCCGGCCGATGCGATCATCGCAACACGGGGCTGATACTATAGTTGCACAGATCGCCACGAGGTGGCCGCTGCCGGCTCAGACCTGCGGGGTAGGCAGATAGAGCGCGATGGTGGTGCCCTTTGTTGATGTCTGTTCGATCCGCGCCGAGCCTCCGAGCGATCGCGCAAAGGCTGCGACCATGGCGAGGCCCAGTCCTGTTCCAGTGGAGGCGCCCTTTGTGGTGAAATAGGGTTCGAAGGCCTTCGCCGCGACGTACGGATCCATTCCAATGCCCGTGTCGTGAATGCGAAGGATTATTCCGCTGCCGGGACCCGACCTCGTGCCGCGGGTAACTTCGATGACCACGCGACCTGCATTCGGCATCGCATCCCGCGCATTGATGACCAGATTCAGGATGACGTTTTCGAACTCGTTCTCCACGCAGTAAAGCGGAGGCAGGTCTGGCGCAATCGCGATCACCAATTGGTTGCACGGGCCGAGCGCCCAGCGCAGCGACGCCTCCAGGGTCGCCAGCATCTTGCCGATATCGACCGCGGACTTCGACGTCACGCTCGAAGAGGGAATTCGGACCATCTGCCGCAGCAACGCGCCAGCTTTTTCCACGGAGTCGCCGATCTTCGCAAGGATTGCCGGGACTTCGCCGGAGCGCCCATCCTCGATGCGACTCTCGGCCACGCTGACGCCGCTCGATACCGTTTGCAGAAGGTTTCTCAGATCGTGGATGCTTCCATTGCGGAAGAACTGGTACGATCGATCGGAGCCGGACTTGCCGGTGCCGCGGCTTGCCCCGTCGTGGGCGAAGAGATTCTCGTCGTCGCAGCGTTGGACCGCCGGGACCGGTCTGGAGGCTTCGGGCGACATGCCGAGGTCGCGTTGCGGCGCCCGCCGGTCAAACGCATGGATGATTTCGGCCGTGCCGCGCGGCCAGGTCTGTGAAGCTGATCTTGCTTCCGGGGAAGGCCGATGCTCGTCTGAAAATATGCCGTGCATGTGTGTTTCCTCGGTGATGTCCAACGATCCGCCGTTGGCGGCAGTCCTGCATCATAGAGAGCGGCAAAACCGTCTTCTCAAAACGATCGCGTGGTTTCGTGAAGGCACTGGAAGTTGGCCGTCTCCGGCAAATCCAGCTGCGCCATGCGAATCCACAAGGAGCGTTCTTTCCTGAAAGCGCGGCCTCCGACCATCGATCATAGTGTTTCTTCGGTGTTGGACGCGGTCCAGCGGACCTTCGGGCGTGAAAGCTCAATGCGACATTCGCAGTGAGATGGACAACGCGGCGAAGCCTGAACGGGGAGGGGACTTGCAATGGACGCCACGGCTCTTCTTCTGTCACGGATACAATTCGCCTTCACCATCTCGTTCCACATCATCTTTCCGGCCTTCACGATCGGAATAGCCGCCTGGCTCACCGTTCTCGAGGCGCTGCATCTCGCAACCGGACGCCCGGTATATCGCGTCGTCTTCGAGTTCTGGCTCAAGATATTCGGTATCGCGTTCGGCCTCGGCGTGGTGTCGGGCGTGGTGATGGGATTCCAGTTCGGCACCAACTGGAGCGTGCTGGCGAAGATGTCCGGGCCGATCCAGGGGCCGCTATTGTCTTACGAGACCTTCACGGCCTTCATGCTGGAAGCCGGCTTCTTCGGCATCCTGATTTTCGGCCGGCCGCGCGTACCGCCGTGGTTCTATCTGTTCTCGACCGCGATGGTATCGCTGGGGACGACGCTTTCGGCGTTCTGGATCATGGTCAACAACAGCTGGATGCAGGTTCCATCAGGCTATGTCCTGCAAAATGGCCAGTTCGCCCCTGACGACTGGACCAAGATCCTCTTCAATTCGGTGGTCTGGGTGCGTTTTCCGCACATGCTGCTGGGCGCTTATTTGACCGGCGCTTTCTGCGTCGCAGCGACCGGCGCCTGGTACCTGCTGCGGGACATCTATCACGCCGAGGCCCGGGTCATGCTCCGCATGGGCCTGTTCCTGGCGGCCGTGCTGGTTCCGGTCCAATTGGTTTTTGGACATCTGGTCGGCGATTATGTCCACGAATATCAGCCCGCGAAGTTCGCCGCGATCGAGGCCCGGTGGCACGACGAACAGCCGGCCGCCGAGGTGCTGATCGCGATCCCCGATTCCGCGACCGAAACCAACAGCTACGAAATCAAGATTCCGGTTCTCGGTAGCATCATCGGCAGCACGAGCCTGACGTCGAAGGAAGTTGGACTTGCGGATTTCCCGCCGCAGGATCGCCCGCCGGTACTGATCCCGTTCGTTACCTTCCGCATCATGGTCGGTTGCGGATTGGTCATGCTGGGGCTGGCCTGGATCGGTTCCTATCTGAGCTTCAAGCGTCGCATCGAACGAAACCGCCTCGTGCTGTGGCTCGTCTTTCTGAGCTTTCCGCTGCCTTTCATCGCGATCCTGACCGGCTGTACACCGCCGAGGTCGGTCGTCAGCCCTGGACGGTCTATGGCGTGCTGCGGACGGCCGACGCCGTGACGCCGTTCCTGACCGCGCCTGCCGCCTTGACGACGCTGATCCTCTTCGGCGCGGTCTACACGTTTATCTTCTCGTTCGGCTCGTTCTACATCAACCGGCTGCTGCGCGACGGCCCGGCCGGATCCGGGATCAAACCGCCGCTCGCCGCGGCGCCCAATCGGCCGATGTCGCTCGGCGACGAGGAGCAGCTCGCCGCCGGAAGTTACCTCAGCGCCGGAGAATAGTCATGGTCACGTTCTGGGTTGCGCTGCTTGCCATCAGCATCCTGATCTATTTGCTGCTTGACGGTTTCGATCTCGGCGTCGGTATTCTGTTCGGCCTGACGAGCAGCAATGCGAGGCGAAGCGCGATGCTGAGTGCCGTCGCGCCGGTATGGGACGGCAACGAAACCTGGCTGGTCGTCAGCGGCGTCATTCTGTGGGGCGCATTCCCGGTCGTTTACGCGACGCTGTTGTCCGCCTTCTATCTTCCGCTGATCGTCATGCTGCTGGGGCTGATCCTGCGCGGGGTGGCGTTCGAGTTCCGCAACAAGACCGAACAAATGCGCTGGATCTGGGATCTGAGTTTCGCAGGCGGATCGCTGGTCGCGACCTTCACGCAGGGCGTAACGGTCGGCGCCCTGGTGGAAGGGCTGCCATTCACTGACGGTCAATATTCCGGCGGCGTATTCGGCTGGCTCACCGGGTTTTCCGTGCTGTGCGGCATCGGGCTTTGCCTCGGCTATTCGCTGCTCGGCGCCTGCTGGCTGGTCAGGAAATGCGAAGGCGAGGAGCGTGACGTGGCGCGCCGCCAGATACCCATTCTCGCGATCGGAGTACTGGCCTTCCTGGTGCTCGTCTTTATCCACGCGCTCGCCATACATCTTCCGATCCTGCATCGCTGGATCGACAGGCCATATCTGTTTGTTTTCCCGGCGATCGGAGCTGTGGCGGCGATCGTGCTCGCGGCCAGCATCCTGCGCCATAATGACTATTGGCCGTTCTATACGGTCGCGATCATCTTCGTCTCGGCCTTCGGCACGCTGGCACTTTCGTTCTGGCCTTACATGATCCCCTTCGAGATCACCATCGACCAGGCGGCGGCGCCGTATTCCAGCCTTGCCTTCATGTTCTGGGGCGAGGGCCTGTTCGTCTTCCCGCTGATGCTGCTTTACACCGCTGTCGGCTACCGCGTCTTCAGGGGGAAGGTGGGACCCATGCCCGGCCATTACTGATGCAGGCATGAACTGCGTTGCAACAGTCGGCAGATGGCTTCGGGGCTTGCCCAGGAGACATCGCACGGAGTTGAGACTGTGCCTCAGGGTCACCGTTTCCGCCGTGCTGACGCTCGTGGTCTCGCAACTTTTCCACCTCAGATTTGCGCTGTGGGCGGTATTGACGTCGGTCATCCTCACGCAGATGAGCGTCGGCAGATCACTCAAGGCCACGGCCGATTATCTGGCGGGGACGCTCGGCGGCGCGATATTCGCCGGTGCCGTCGGCGCGCTCATTCCTCACGATAGCGAAATGGGGCTCGCTGTGGTTCTTGCGATTGCGCTGGTGCCGGTCGCTCTCATCGCTGCGGAAAATGCCCGCTTCAGCGCCGGACCGTTCACGGCGGTCCTCGTTCTGCTGGCTCCGACCGTTACCCACTTGACCCCGGTTGCGTCCGCATTCGAACGGGTGGTCGAAGTTGCGGTCGGATGCGCGGTTGGTCTCTTCGTGTCGTTTGCGGTGGTGCCGGCCCGTGCCTATGATCTGGCGATCGACGCCGCCGGTCGCATGCTCGGTCTGCTGGCGCACCTGCTCCCGCATTTGTTCAGAGGGCTTGCGCGAAACCTGGATCAAACGGCCATTCACGGCATTCAGGAAAGGATCGGCGAGGCCTATGCCGGCCTGGACGCCGTTGCGGTGGAGGGCACGCATGAAAGGATGACCTATCTGGCCTCGGAGCGTGACCTCACGCCGCTGTTGCGGACATTGCTCAGGCTGCGTCACGACTTCGTCATGATCGGACGGACAGCGGCTGCACCGTTGCCGGCGGCATTGCAAGTTCGGCTCGAACCGCTGCTCACCCGGGTTAGCGAGGCATCGGTCGATTACTTGCGCGCCAGTGGCGTGGCGCTCGTCGGGCGCCAGCCGGCGGCGTCGCGCCACGCCGTCGATGCGGCATTCGAGGACTATGCCGCAGAGATGGCCGGGATGCGCCATCAGGATCCGATACGCGACCTGCCGGTCGAAGCGATGGAGCGCATCTTTGCGCTCGCCTTCGCGCTCGAGCAGTTGCACCGGGACTTCAACGATCTCGGATGCTGCGTCGCCGATCATTCCGAACGCGGTCGGCCGCGGGCTTGATCGCCGCATGAGTAAAGATGTCCGTAAAAGCTATCAATCAAGACCAGCCCGCCACCTGAAATGCCGTCATCGATCTGGATCTTGGGCGCTAGGACAGTTGCGGACCGGCCGCGCGGATAAAGGAATGCCCGGCGGGACGTCGCTAGGCGCGACTTTTCCGCCCTGGTCGGTCCAAGACGGGTGCGGCGCCGAGACCAAGGCCCAATTGCTCAAATCCGCCAAGGTGTTCTAATCTTGCATAGCTGAGATCATCCGGCGCGCCTGGAGCGGAATTCCAAAAGCCAACCAGACTGGTACAATGTTCCAGCCTTTATGACCGTTGCATCAGGAGATGGCAGCTGACTGAAACCGCGACATCGCCCCGCGAGCTCGCCAAAGCGCTGGAGTCGATGGTCGTCGTCGTCGACGACGACGATGGTGTGCGCCGCGCGCTTGCCAATCTTTTTCATTCGGTGGACCTGAACGTGCAAGTGTTCGGTTCGGCCGCCGAGATGCTTCAGAGCAAGCTTCCGGATGTTGCCAGTTGCCTGGTCCTCGACATCAGGCTGCCGGGATTGAGCGGCCTGGACCTTCAGAACGAACTCGCCAAAGCCGGCATTCGTATTCCAATCATCTTCGTGACCGGCCATGGCGATATCCCGATGACGGTCAGGGCCATGAAGGGCGGAGCGATCGATTTCCTGACCAAGCCGTTTCGCGACCAGGATTTGCTGGATTCCGTGGCGACGGCGATCGGACGAGACCGCAGGCGACGCGAAGAAGAGAAGTCCAGTTCAGACTTGCGAAAGCTCTTTGAGACCCTCACTCAACGCGAGCGGGAAGTGCTCGCGATGGTCGCGACCGGGCTCATGAACAAGCAGATCGCCGCCGAGCTCGGCGTCGCCGAGATTACCGTAAAGGTCCATCGCGGGCGCGTCATGAAGAAGATGGGCGCGAGGTCGCTGGCCGATTTGGTCAGGATGGCTGAGGCGGTTGGAATGGATCACGCCAAGCCGTAATCGCGTCGAAACCTAAGTATAATTTCGCTGGTCTCGACCACGGCGCACGCTCCCAGACGCGTCCGCGCCATGAACTCTCAATCTCCCCAGTGGGAACGTGCTTCCGATGATCTCAATCATCGACGACGATGCGTCGGTTCGCGCCGCGATCGGCAATCTTCTGCAGTCGCTTGGCTACGTCACTCATGTGTTCGAGTCGGCCGACGAGTTCTTGCGATCGGATCATCTGGATCAGACGTCGTGCGTGATTGCGGATGTCAATATGCCGGTCATGAGCGGTGTCGATCTGCTGGTGCTTCTCCGCAACCAGGACAAGCACGTGCCCTTCATCTTCATAACGGCCTTCCCCGACGAACGCATTCGCGCGCGAGCATTCGGCGCCGGGGCGCTGGGTTTTCTGACCAAGCCTTTCGACCGGGACCATCTCATTCGGTGCCTTGAAGAGGCCCTGCGGTTAGACGATGGAAACCCGGGACGCTAGGCTTCGGTCCGTCTTGCAATGTCCACCGCTGCGGCCCCCCCGGACCATCGCTGGCTATCTTCCGTCATGCGGTTCAACGAGATTTGCGCTCGATTAAATGCGTATTTAGTTGGAAGGGGCCCCGGAGAACCGTAAATCGGCTGGCGACCGCTAGGTTTCAAGGGGTGCTTTCAATGGTCCGATTGCCTCGATC
>JBAUUA010000586.1:0-4507 GCA_049582465.1 Bradyrhizobium sp.
ACAAAGGGTCGGGGCGTCCGATGAACGGGCGCTCAATTCAGGAGGCATCAATGCCAAAATCCAATTCCGGCGGGACCACGCTGGCGGCACGAAATGACATCACGGGGGTCTTGGGCGATATTGATCCCGCGGACATGCTGGCAATCCTGTCGTTGCGACCGACAGTCGCGGACCTCGAACAGGCGTCGGTGTGGCTCGAAGGCGATCCGGACGTGTTCGGCGCCGGCGAGCCCGCACAAGGCGTGGCGTCGGAAATTATCGCAATCCTCACCGAGAACGAAGAAGAGGAGCCGCCGCGCGCGGGGTAGTAGCGCGCCTTCGCGGAGAAGCACGCACCAGGCCTGTTACCATTTGAGCGGATCGAACGCTGGCGACCCTGTTGGCCAAATTCGGGCCTATGGCTCCTGGGTCATTCTCGGTTCCGACCTTGCTCGCATTGAAGGGAGCTTGACGCACATCAAACTGCGCCCAACGCGCCCTTAATAGACTGCATCTTCCTGTCGAGAACCGACGGACGTAGATCGAATTATGTCATCGGAGCGCGTCATGAGCACATCAGGCGTCACCGCACTGGATCACACCGTTCAGGAGACCAACGTCTGGCTCAGGGGAGTCGCTGACCAGCTGCACTTTGAGGATCGCCACCACGCCTACATTGCGCTGCGGGCCGTGTTGCATGCGTTGCGCGACCGGTTGCCCCCGGAGGTCGCCGTGCATTTCGGCGCCCAGCTTCCAATGCTGGTGCGCGGCATCTACTACGAGGGCTGGCACATGGCCGGAAAGCCGGTGAAGGATCGCAGCGCCGAGGATTTTGCCGGCCACGTTTTGCAGGCGTTGCCGCCACGATTTCCGATGGATCCTTTGACCGTGGCCCGCGGTGTGTTCGAGATCCTTTGGGAGAAGCTCGATCCGGACGAGTTTACAAAGCTCATGGACCACTTGCCGGCGTCTGTCAGAAAATTGCGGACTTAAGGGGTCACTCGTCCACTCCTGCACAGCACCAGCTCATGCGGAAGTCAGTGGGCAGTTCGACCGAAAGGGACAATGTAAGATGAAGCCGCGCGGATCGAATCAGGACTTCGATGCCGCTGCGATCAAGCGCGAATTTCCAAGTCTCGCGGACTCGAGCTTGCACTATCTCGACAACGCTGCAACCGCGCAGATGCCGGAGGTCGTACTTGGCGCGCTGCGCCGGTTCGAGGTTGAGGCACGTGCCAATGTTCACGAGGGTGTACATCGGCTCGCCCGCGCAGCCACGGCGGCGTATGAGGAGGCGCGCAGTCGCGTCGCTCGGTTTCTGCATGCCTATTCCACCGAGGAAATCCTCTTCACTTACGGCGCCACTTCTTCGATCAACCTCGCAGCCTTTTCCTTCGGTGCGCTGCTCAAGCCTGGCGATGAAATCCTGTCGTCGGTTCTCGAACACCACAGCAACCTTGTGCCCTGGCAGATGCTCGCCGAGCGGCGCGGCGTCGTGTTGCGTTTCCTGCCAATGACGGGCGATGGCCGCCTCGATCTCGATTGGCTGGACAGCGAGCTCACTGACCGTTGTCGGCTGGTCGCGCTCACCCATTGCTCGAACGTGACCGGCGCAATGACCGATGTCGCCCGGGTCGTGGCCGCCGCGCGCGGGGTCGGCGCCAAGGTTATGCTCGATGGCGCCCAGCGTGCACCGCATGGGCCGGTCGACGTGCGCAGACTTGGTATCGATTTTTATGCTTTTTCCGGACACAAGACCTATGGGCCGACCGGAATTGGCGTCCTTTGGGGCCGCCGCGAATTGCTAGAGGCCGTGCCACCGTTCATGACCGGCGGCCAAATGATCGATCAGGTCACGCTGACGGACGCCAGTTTTCGGGCGCCGCCGCGGCGCTTTGAGGCCGGCACACCGCCGATTGCAGCTGCCGTAGGCCTTGGCGCCGCGCTTGATTTCATGCAGGCGCTCGACTGGCGGGCCATTCAGAGCCACGAGTTACGCCTGACGCGCCACCTACTCGATGGCTTGGCAGCGATCAGGAGCGTGCGCGTGCTGGGGCCGCTCGACACCCATGACCGCCGCGGTGTCGTCTCGTTTACAGTCGCAGGTTTCTCGGCAGAGGAGGTTTGCGGTCACCTCGACAGCCACGGGGTGGCTTTGCGCGGCGGCTATCACTGCGCGCAGCCGCTGTTACGCGCCTTTGGTGTCGACGGCGCTGCCCGAGCCAGCCTCGCTCCCTATAGTCTCGATGACGATGTCGACGCGCTGTTCGCGGGGCTTGAAGACCTGCTGCGCCAACGTGAGACACGCTCACCGAACCGCAGTGGCGTTCGAAAAGGCAAGCGCAAATCGGGATGAAACCAGCCGCCGAGCATTCGCCAGCGGCTGCCGACCAATTCGATTGATAGTACACGACCCGGATCAAGGGCGTAGCCGGATTGAAGGGAGCCCAAATGCAGCGACATCGCCCTGTAGTATTGGTGATACTTGACGGATGGGGCTGGCGAGAGGAAGTCGCCGACAACGCGATACGCCAAGCCGAGACTCCAACGTTTGACCATCTTTGGAAGACATGCCCCCACGCCCTCTTGCGTGCATCGGGCACGGATGTCGGGTTGCCTGAAGGACAGATGGGAAATTCCGAGGTCGGACACCTCAATATCGGCGCGGGCCGGGTGGTGAAGGGAAATTTGCTTGCCATCGCCGAAGCGATTGCTGGCAACCGCATTCTGACCGCGCCCGCGCCGTCAGCATTGATTAACCGCCTTCAGCAGAGCGGTGGCACCTGTCACCTGCTGGGGCTGGTCTCACTCGGAGGCGTGCATTCACATCAGGATCATGCCGCTGCTATCGCTAATATGCTTGCCAAGACAGGCGTGCCCACGGCTATCCACGCTTTTACCGATGGGCGTGATACGCCCCCGCAATCAGCAGCCGAGGAAATTGATCGTCTTGCCGCAGCACTACCAACATCTGCACCGATCGCCACGATTTGCGGACGTTATTACGCGATGGATCGCGACCATCGCTGGGATCGCGTCGCCAAGGCCTATGCCGCAATCGCGGAAGCGGAAGGGCCGCGCTTCGATACTGCTCAAGCCGCGATTGCCGCGTCCTATGCACGCAACTTATCCGACGAGTTCGTGGAGCCATCCGTCATTGACGGCTACCGCGGCATGAAGGACGGCGACGGCGTGCTGTGCTTCAACTTTCGCGCCGACCGAGTACGCGAGATTCTTACGGCGCTCCTTGATCCGGATTTTTCCGCATTTCCTCGCGGGCGCCCGATTGATATCGCGGCTGCCGCCGGAATGACGGAGTACAGCGAACGGCTCAACGCGCTGATGGAGGCAATTTTCCCATCACAAGCATTGCCCAATGTACTGGGCCAAGTCGTATCGGCGGCGGGCCGTAGGCAATTGCGGATGGCAGAGACCGAGAAATATCCGCACGTAACCTATTTTCTCAATGGCGGCAGGGAAGAACAATATCCAGGCGAGGACCGGATCATGGTCCCCTCCCCCAAGGTCGCAACATATGACCTGCAGCCGGAGATGTCCGCTCCCGAACTTACCGACAAGGCAGTAACTGCAATTGGCTCCGGTCGATATGACTTGATCGTCCTGAACTATGCCAATCCCGACATGGTCGGCCACACCGGCAATTTGGCCGCTGCCATCAAGGCCGTGGAGACAGTTGACGCAGGTATGGGCCGGCTCGCAAAAGCAACCGTTGAGGCCGATGGTTGCCTGCTTGTCACCGCCGACCACGGCAACTGCGAAATGATGCGTGATCCTGAAACCGGCGGCCCCCACACCTCTCACACGACGAACCCGGTGCCGCTGTTGCTGATGGGTCGGGCCGGCGTTTCGCTTAACGATGGCCGGCTGGCAGATATCGGCCCCACGGTACTCGCCTTGATGGGGCTCGCAAAACCGGCCGAAATGACCGGCGCCTCGTTGTTGCGGTGATGGCCTTTCAGAAAAAGATCAAATCAGCCGACACCTGCCACCGTCAGGAGTTCGCCCGCGGGTGGAAGCCAGTAGCAGGCCTTAGCCGAACGAGTTTAGGCTGGTCCACTTCCGACGTCGGGCATAACGTCAGGGCTTTAGCGAATGGCCGCTTTGCGCCAGAAGCTGCCCTCGGTCAGGCTCGAAATCCAACTTCCGCTTTACCCCTGAAAGCAGATGAGGTGGATGGCTCCCGCTCACGGCATCTGGGTGCCAAAGTGTGAAGGCCATCAGGCGTTCACGAGCGAAATGGGAGCCATATACATCGCTCGAGCGGGATTCTGGTCCCGGTCGAAGTGTACAAAAGCGCACTCAAGGATTTGGAGAAGGCTATCGCGGTGGCTGCAGGCCTCCTTTCAGCCAGTCCGTGGCCGTTTCGGTCTTCAACGGATCATGGCCGTCGCGGGTGCGACGGCCTTTTCCACCAAGCCTGGGATCGTCTGCGTCTCAGGAGCCGCGGGCGTGACTGTGATTAAGCGTCCAAGAGTGACCCCTCCACCGTTTGATAGATCAATAACCT
>JBAUUA010000587.1:0-4460 GCA_049582465.1 Bradyrhizobium sp.
CTACAACACCATCGACACCTTCTTTCCGCTGCTCGACAAGTCCGACTACGACGTCGACGAGAAGCAGCGCACGGTGACGCTGACCGAGGCCGGCATGGAGAAGATCGAGACTTTGCTGCGCGACGCCGGCCAGCTCAAGGGCGAGTCGCTCTACGACGTCGAGAACGTCTCGGTCGTGCATCACGTCAACCAGGCGCTGCGCGCGCACACGCTGTTCACGCGCGACAAGGATTACATCGTCCGCGACGACGAGGTCATCATCATCGACGAGTTCACCGGCCGCATGATGCCGGGCCGGCGCTATTCCGAAGGCCTGCATCAGGCGCTGGAAGCCAAGGAGCACGTCCAGGTCCAGCCGGAAAACCAGACGCTGGCCTCGATCACCTTCCAGAACTATTTCCGGATGTACGAAAAGCTCGCCGGCATGACCGGCACGGCGGCGACCGAAGCCGACGAACTGTTCGACATCTACAAGCTCGAGGTCGTGGAAATCCCGACCAACGTCCAGGTCGCGCGCCTCGACGAGGACGACGAGGTCTACCGCACCCAGGGCGAGAAATATGCCGCTATCCTGGCCGAGATCGAGCGCGCCAATTCGCGGCTGCAGCCGGTTCTGGTCGGCACCGCCTCGATCGAGAAGTCGGAAGTGCTGGCCGAATACCTCAAGAAGCATGGCTACAAGCAGATCGATTTCGGCAACGAAAACGCGATGGAGAAGCTTTACGCGGCGGCCCGCGCCGGCAAGCCGGCAAAGCTGTTCGCGGTGCTGAACGCGCGCTTCCACGAGCAGGAAGCCTATATCGTCGCGGAAGCCGGCGTGCCCGGCGCGATCACGATCGCGACCAACATGGCCGGCCGCGGCACCGACATCAAGCTCGGCGGTTCCTTGGAAATGCGGATCCTGCACGAGGCCGCTGATATCACCGACGAGGCCGAGAAGGCCGCCAAGATCGAGCGCATCAAGGCCGACGTCGAACGTTTTCGCGATATCGTGCTGAAGGCCGAAGAGACCGTCGAGATCGAGCCCGCCAAGGGCTCGAAGCCGGCCAGGACCGTGACAAAGCCCGGCGGGCTCTACATCATGGGCTCCGAACGCCACGAATCCCGCCGCATCGACAACCAGCTGCGCGGCCGCTCCGGCCGCCAGGGCGACCCCGGGCGCTCGAAGTTCTTCCTGTCGCTGGAAGACGATCTGATGCGGATCTTCGGCTCCGACCGGCTCGATACCATGCTGACGCGGCTCGGCCTCAAGGAGGGCGAGGCCATCATCCATCCCTGGATCAACAAGGCGCTGGAAAAGGCGCAGCAGAAGGTCGAGGCGCGCAACTTCGACATCCGCAAGAATTTGCTGAAGTTCGACAACGTCCAGAACGACCAGCGCAAGGTGATCTTCGACCAGCGCATCGACCTGATGAAGGACGAAAGCGTCGCCGAGACTGTGGCCGACATGCGCCACGCCTTCGTCGAGGATGTCGTCACCAAGCACGTGCCCGAACACGCCTATGCCGAGCAGTGGGACGTCGCCGGCCTCAGGGAAGAATTGAAGCGCGTGCTCGACATCGAGTTGCCCGTCGACGAATGGGCCAAGGAAGAGGGCATTGCCGACGAGGAATTGCTGTCGCGCATCGAGCAGAAGGTCGACGAACACATGGCGGCCAAGGTCGCGCAATGGGGCCCCGACGTGATGCGTTACGTCGAGAAGACCATCCTTTTGCAGACGCTGGATCATCTCTGGCGCGAGCACCTGATCATGCTCGATCACCTGCGCCAGGTGATCGGCCTGCGCGGCTACGGCCAGCGCGATCCGCTGCAGGAATACAAGTCGGAAGCGTTCAGCCTGTTCGAGGCGATGATCGCGCATCTGCGCGAGGCGGTGACGGCGCAGCTGATGCGCGTCGAAATCGTGCCGCCGGAGGAACAGCAGCCGGCCCTGCCGGCCATGGAAGCCCACAAGTTCGATCCGAACACCGGCGAGGACGAATTGGCCTTCGCCGGCGCCTCGCTGGTGCCCGCGGCCGCCGCCGGCCGCGATCCCAAGAACCCGGCGAGCTGGGGCAAGGTCGGCCGCAACGAGGATTGCCCCTGCGGCTCCGGCAAGAAGTACAAGCACTGCCATGGCAGATATGCTTGAGCTTGCGCGGCGTTTTCACAGCGCGCGCGATTTAAAAAGGGCTCCGGTTTTCGCCGGAGCCTTTTCTCTTTTTGGTGTGTCGGGAAAGCCCGGCGGGCTTGAGTTCGTCGATCAACTCGAACTGTCGATCAGGCTCTCGAGCAACCGCTTGAGTTCGCTGGTGGGCTTGTCGCCGTAGTTCTCGACGATATGCGCCTCCTGGCTTCATGGCCAGTGAGTTCAGCCGCTTGCACAGGATCTTGCCGCGGTCGGAGCTGAACATCAGCACCTTGCGCCGGTCGTCCGGATCCTGCACGCGATAGACCAGCGCATCGGAAACCATCCGGTCGATCATCTTGGTCAGGGTGGGATGGTTGAGCAGCACCGCATCGGCGAGCTCGCCCATCGAATGGCCGTTGGGACATCAGCCGCAGCCAGACCGAAGAACGTGTCCGGCTGGGAATCGGCTACGTCCCGCAGGAGCATTCGGTGTTTGCCCGCCTGTCGGTGCGCGACAATCTCGCCGTCGGTGCGTTGTATAATCACGATGCGGCGGCAACCGACCGGGTGCTGGCGATCTTTCCAAAACTGGCGCAGCGCCTCGATCAGCCGGCGGGCACGTTGTCCGGTGGCGAGCGAAAGATGCTGGCGATCGGGCGGGCGCTGTTGGGCGACCCGAAACTGCTGCTGCTCGATGAGCCGACCGAGGGCGTCTGGGTCGGCGTGATCGACGAGATTACCGAGCGGCTGGTTGCGCTCGCGAGCGAAATCGCCGTGGTGATCGTCGAGCAGCACCTCGATCTCGCGCTTCGGGTCGCGGACTACGCCTATGTGCTGGACCGGGGCAGGGTCGCCCTGCAGGGCACGGCGGGCGAGGTGCGAAACGACAAGGAATTGCTGCGCTATCTCGCGCCATAGGGCAGCGCGGCAACCGGGGTCGCCGGCGGCGCGGAAAGCTCGCGAAGCCGAGGACGAAGCGTCTTACTTGAACGACTGGAAGCGGCTGTCCAACGAATTCGTCTGCACGATCGGTGCGGAGCCTGCGACCACACTGTCTTTTGCCGCCGGGGCCGGGGCGGCCGCGGCCACAGCATGGACATCAGAGACCGACGGCTTCAGCGCCGGACGGGCGGCCGCTTGCCTGACCTCGGGCTTCGACGTCTCGGGCTTTTTCTTGGCCTCGATCGCCTTGGGTTTCGCCGCGACCGGCTGCGTGGTGGCGGTGGTATCGGCGCTGGCGCCGAAGCCGACCTTGCGCGCGAGGTTGCTGAAGAAGCCTTCGTCGGACTGCGCGCTCGCCGCCACCGACGCTACCCGTGTCGAGGGCGCGGGTGCGGCCGAGACGGGGGCGGCCGCGGGCGTCATGGAGGCCACCAGCGGCTCATCCGGCGAGGTCACGGGCCCGTGCGGCGGATTGACGGTCGGCGGGATCGTGCCCGGCGCGCGGGTCATGGCGACGAGCGACAGGTTCTGCCCTTCGCCGCCGTCCGAAAGCCCGGTTGAGGCATTGGGAATCTTGGAGGCGAACACCTTGTTCATGCCGCCATCGATGCCGGTGTTCAGGCGCGCGACCGGCGTGCCCTTGGCGACGAGCTTGGCGAACTCGGCGTTGTCCTGCTCCTGCTTCTCGCGGACGGCCTGGACGAGTTCGTCCGGGATCACATAAGCGGGGCATTTGGCGGACGCCTCGAACACCGGATCGCGCTTGGCATCCGGCGCCTTCGTCGCGTCGAACACGTATTTCTTCTCGCAGAAATCGACCTTCGGCTCCTGCCGCGTCACCTCGAAATGATCATAGCCTTCCTTGATCATTTTCCAGAACGCCATGTTCGGATTGTTGCGATGCCTGGCCATGTTCAGCGCCGTCATCCGGAACGGATAGGCCTGAAACTGGAAAGCCCTCTGGCCGCCGAAGAAGGATTCCCGGCCCAGCGAATAGATTTCCGCGATCTGTTCGTCAGTCATCGCGTAGCAGCCGCGCGACGAGCAGTCGCCATGCACCATCAGCTCCGAGCCGGTGTGGCCGAGCGAGCGGTCGTAGGCGTTGGGGTAGCCGGTGTTGAACGAGAGATAATAAGCCGACTGCGGATTCATCTGCGCCGGCGAAATATTGTAGAAGCCTTCTGGCGCCTGGCGGTCGCCTTCGCGGACCTTGGGTCCGAGGTCGCCCGACCAGCGGCAGATCGGATAGGTCTTCAACAGTGCGAAGCGGCCGGAGCGAGTCTGCTTCCAGACCTCGAGTTCGGCCTCTTCCTTGAACAGCCGGACCAGGATCGGCGACTGCAGATCCATGTCCTTCTCGCCCATGTCGGCGACGAGCTTGGGCGGCACCGGCTGGTTGGCTTTGGCG
>JBAUUA010000588.1:0-4778 GCA_049582465.1 Bradyrhizobium sp.
GTTCCAGCGCGAGGCGGTCCGAGACGATCTCCGGCAGCGGCTCGATGCGAATCTGCGCCTCCGCTTCCGCGGCCTGATGCGCCACCGTCGTGACGATGGCTTCGATCAGTTCGCGGGTGTCGATCCGCACCGGCTCGAACTCGCGCCGTCCCTCTCGGGTGAGGTTGAGGATCGCGGTGATCAGCCGATCCATCTTGGCGATCGACGACTTGATGAATCCCAGCGCCTCCGAGAAATCCTGCGAGAGTTGCTTGTCTTCGCCCTCGAGCTCCGGCTCGGCGTCGCCTGTGAGCACCGGCACCGGCGCGGCGCCGACGGCGCTGCCGAGGGCTGCGATGCGCCGGAAGATGTCGGCGCGCAATTCCTCGAGTTCGCTGGTGAAGCCCATGATATTGACAAGCGGCGAACGCAGATCGTGACTGACGATATAGGCGAAGCGCTGGATTTCGTTGTTGGCCTCGCGAAGATCGGCGGTGCGCTCGTCGATGGTCGCCTCCAGATTGAGGTTATTGTCGCGCAGCAGGGCCTCTGCCGCGTCACGCGCTCGCGCCGAGCGCCGCACCAGAAAGATCGAAATTCCCGCGAGCACGACAACGAAGCCCGAACCGATGCCGGTCAGCGATGCCGCCAGCGTCTGGCTGCGGTCGGCGCTGGTGGTACGCTGGGCAAACAGGCGATCTTCTTCCGTGCGCATCTGGCTAGCCAGATCGTCGATGTGTTTCATGGCGTCGCGGCCGATGCCCTCGCGTACCATTTGGGCGGCATCGTCGATGTGCTGCGTCCGCGCCAGATCGATGGTCTTGCGGAATTCCTCGATCCGCTGTTTGGCGAGCGGAAGCATCTCGTCAAGCACGCGTTGTTGCGCCGGGTTGTCGCTGGTCAGTCGGCCTAGCCTCACCAGTGCCGGCGTGAGCAGGGAAGCGGCTCCCTCGAAGTCGGTCTGAAAGTCTGGCACGAGCGTCGAGAGATAACCGCGCTGGGCGCTTTCGGCGCGGCGCAGCTGGAGCTGGACGAGCGATATCTGGTTTTCGACTTCAACGGTGTGGACAACCGCGCGCGCATCCACCCGCGCCAGATTGACCAGATGGACCGAACCGGCGCTGATCACGGTCAGCACCACAAGCCCCGCCGCAAGCAGCAGGATTTGCCCAATGGCGCGCCGGCGCATGGCGTCAGGCGTCACAATAATCTCGCGTCACAAGCTTAAGGAATTCAAGCTATCCCCCGGACGAGAAAGGTTTTCCCAACGAGGCAAAACGTCGGTCGGAGCCGTTGGTTCCAGAGCGGGCGGACCGTTTTTTGGCGGGATTACGGCTTAACTGGCGGGCTTGCCGTTCAGGTACTGTTCGAGCCAGTGGATGTGATAGTCGCCGTCGATGATTTCGGGTTCGCGGACCAGGGCCCGAAACAGCGGCAGCGTGGTTTCGATACCCTCCACCACCATCTCGTCCAGCGCCCGGCGCAGCCGCATCAGGCATTCGCCGCGAGTCTTGCCGTGGACGATCAGCTTGCCCACCAGCGAGTCGTAATAAGGCGGGATGACGTAGCCCTGGTAGACCGCGGAGTCGATCCGCACCCCGAGGCCGCCCGGCGGGTGGTACTGCAGGATCTTGCCGGGCGAGGGCCGGAAGGTCTGCGGATTTTCCGCGTTCACCCGGCACTCGATGGCATGGCCGATGATCGCGATCTCGTCCTGCGTCGCCGGCAGTTCGCCGCCGGCCGCGATCCGGATCTGCTCCAGCACGAGGTCGATATCGGTGATCATCTCGGTGACGGGATGTTCGACCTGGATGCGGGTGTTCATTTCGATGAAATAGAACTCGCCGTCCTCGTACAGGAATTCGATGGTGCCGACGCCGAGATACTTCATGTCCTGCATCGCCTTGGCGCAGGTGGCGCCGATCTTGGCGCGCGCGGCCGCCGACAGCACCGGGGAGGGGCCTTCCTCCCAGACCTTCTGATGGCGCCGCTGCAGCGAGCAGTCGCGCTCGCCGAGATGGATCGCGCCGCCGCGGCCGTCGCCCAACACCTGGATTTCGATGTGGCGCGGCTTCTGCAGGTATTTTTCCAGATAGACCGAGGCGTCGCCGAAGGCCGATTTGGCCTCGTTGGAGGCAGTCGACAGCGCCAGCAACAAATCGTCGGCGCTCTGCGCGACCTTCATGCCGCGGCCGCCGCCGCCTGACGCCGCCTTGACCAGCACCGGAAAGCCGATTGCCTTGCCGATCGCCATGGCGTCATCGTCGGGGCCGACCGCGCCGTCGGAGCCGGGCACCACGGGAATGCCGAGCTTCTTGGCCGTCTTCTTGGCTTCGATCTTATCGCCCATCAGGCGGATGTGCTCGGCCTTCGGTCCGATGAAATGCAGATTGTGCTCGGCGAGGATTTCGGCGAAGCGGGCGTTTTCCGACAAAAAGCCGTAGCCGGGATGCACGGCGTCCGCGCCGGTGATCTCGCAGGCGGCGAGCAGCGCCGGTACGTTGAGATAGCTGTCCTTCGACGGCGGCGGGCCGATGCAGACGCTTTCGTCGGCAAGCCGCACATGCATGGCGTCGGCGTCGGCGGTGGAATGCACCGCGACGGTGCTGATACCGAGTTCCTTGCACGCGCGCAGAACCCGCAGGGCAATTTCGCCGCGATTGGCTATCAGGATCTTGTCGAACATCGCAGCGCCTGACGTTGAGGAATTCTATTCAATGATGACCAGCGGCTCGCCGAATTCGACCGGCTGGCCGTCCTCGACGAGAATCTGCGTCACGGTGCCCGCGCGCGGCGACGGAATCTGGTTCATCGTCTTCATCGCCTCGATGATCAGAAGCGTCTGTCCGACCGACACCTTCGAGCCGACTTCGATGAACGGCTTGGCGCCGGGCTCCGACGCCCAATAGGCGGTGCCGACCATCGGCGAGGGCACCATGCCCGGGTGTTTTGCCATATCGGCGACGGCGGCCGGCGTGACGGAAGCGGGGGCCGGCGCGGCGGCCGGTTGATAGCCTGCGGGCACCGATGCCGTGATGCTGACGTTGCGCGCGACCCGCACCCGAAGGCCGGCGCGCTCGATCTCGATCTCGGTGAGATTGGTTTCGTCCAGCAGCAGCGCGAGTTCGCGGATGAGTGCGCTATCGTCACTCTTGGATTTTGCGGCTGTCTTGTCGTCAGGCTGGCGCGCCATGAGTTGATCCGAAACTTTCGTAAAGGGGATGACGGGCGGTGAAGTCAGGCTTTTGAGTCAGGCTTTTGCTTTGGCGCCGATTTTGGCGGCAAGGCCGGAGATCGCGAGCCGGTAACCGTCGATGCCGAAACCGCAGAGCGTCGCGAAAGCGGCGCAGGCGGTGAAGGAATGGTGACGGAAACTCTCGCGGGCGTAGATATTGCTGATGTGCACCTCGACGGTCGGAATTTTCACTGCCGCCAAAGCGTCGTGCAGGGCGATCGAGGTGTGCGAATAGCCGCCGGCATTAATGACGATCCCGGCGGCCTTTTTGGCGTGGGCCTCGTGGATGAAATCGATCAGTTCGCCCTCGCGATTGGACTGCCGGCAATCGGCCTTCAGCCCGAACTGTGCCGAGGTGTCGGCGCACAGCTTCTCGACGTCGGCGAGCGTCGCATGGCCGTAGGTCTCGGGCTCGCGGGTCCCCAGCAAATTGAGGTTCGGGCCGTTAAGCACGTAGATGGTCTCGGCATGGCTTATGTCGGCGAGGCTTTTGGCCATTCAAATCCCGGCAATGTGGGCTGTGGGTGGCCGGGGTTATAGGTAACAACCGGCCCAAGGGGAAGCCTTTAGGCCGTTCCGGACCAGCCCAAAACGCCTCATCCAATTCGCAAAAAACTGTGCAGAACGTACGGAAAACGTTCATTAACCAACGTTGAGGGAGGCGAGCCGAGCCCCCGTAAACCCACAGTAAAGGGGGGCGGGCATCGCTGCCCGCCCCCGAACCTGTTGCCGGTGTCTGGTTAGGCTTCCAGGACGGCCACGATCTCGAGCGTCCGCGGGTCCACCACGACGATCTGGTCGCGGACCAGGAAGAACTCATAGCCGCGCCACTCCGGATAGACGGTCACGACTTCCGCCGGAAGTGGGTGGAACGATACTTCGCGCGGCACGCGGGTGCCGATCGAGATCGCGAAGTTGACGTTGTTGACGGGCGCGACGTGCTGATCGCGGATCACCGTGGTGATCTTGGTGCGCTGCTCCGTCGAGAGCTTCGCGCCGGCGCCGGCCTGACCGACGGTCGTGCCGGACTTGCCTTCGGCCTTCATGCTGCCGTTGCGTTCCTCGCGGCCCTCAGCCTTCATCTTGCTGCTGTCCTCGCGGCCTTCCGCCTTCATGTTGCCGTTGCGGTCCTCGCGCCCCTCGGCCTTCATGTTGTTGCCGCGGTCTTCACGGCCTTCGGCCTTCATGTCCTTGGCTCCGCCCTTGGCGTTGTTCTCGGAGCTCATGCCCTTCGACTTCTGCAGATCCTCGGCGCGGTCGTTTTTGGCCGCAGACGGCGATTTCTGCTCGGACTGCGTGGCCTTCATGCCCGGCGAGGGCTTGGTCGTTTCGCCCGGTTTCGATTCAGTGGATTCGTGGCCCATCTGGCCCGCAGCAGACCCGGCCGACGACGGCCCGGACGACGGCGCGCTCTGCATGGTGGAACCGGCCGATGAACCTCCCTCGCGGCTCATGCCGGTTCCCTGCGCATTGGCGAAGCCGGTGCCGGCGATCAAAGCCGCCGCGGCGACCGAGATCAAAAAGCGATTAGTCATGGAATTTCTCCTCACGTGTTTTGCATTGC
>JBAUUA010000589.1:0-1528 GCA_049582465.1 Bradyrhizobium sp.
CCACGCGCTGCCGGAGCGCATCGATGTCGGCACCATGGTGGAAGTACCCGCGCTGCTCTATCAGCTCGACGAACTCCTGAAGAAGGTCGACTTCGTCTCGGTCGGCTCCAACGATCTGTTCCAGTTCCTGTTCGCGGTCGACCGCGGCAACGCCAAGGTCTCCGAACGGTTCGACACCATGTCGGCGCCGATCCTGCGCGCGTTGCGCGACATCGTGCGCAAGGCCAATGCGGCGAAGAAATCCGCCTCGTTGTGCGGTGAGATGGCGTCAAAACCGATCGGCGCGCTGGCGCTGATCGCGCTGGGCTACCGCTCGCTGTCGATGTCGGCGACGGGGCATGGGCCGGTCAAGGCGATGATCCTCGACCTCGATGCCAAGAAAGCCGAAGCGATGATGACGCCGCTGCTCGATGCGCCGTCCGGCAGCGTGTCGATCCGGCAGAAGCTGATAGAATTCGCCGAAGCCGAGGGGCTGTCGTTGTAGCGAGGTCCGTGCCCGCACAACGCCCCAAGGCATTTTAGCTTGACGCGCATTCCAGACGCAAAACCGGTATCCACTTTTGCGGAATGCGCGTGTAATTCGAGACCTGACCATGTCGATACTGCCCGAAGCCAAACTTGATATCCTGCTGGCGCACCACGCTTCGCTCGAGGCGCAGTTGCTGGGCCAGCTCTCTTCGGAAAACTACGTGCGGATCACGCGCGAGCTGGCCGAACTCAACCCGCTGATCGACGCCGTGAAGGCCTATCGCGCCACGGAGAAGGAAATCACTGACACCGAGGCGCTGATCGCCGATCCCGCGACCGATTCGGAAATGCGGGGCATGGCAGAGGCCGAGCGCGAGACGCTGGCCGCCCGCAGCCTCGAACTGGCGCAGCAGATCCGCGTCGCGCTGCTGCCCAAGGACGCCATGGACGACCGCAACGTGGTGCTGGAAATCCGCGCCGGCACCGGCGGCGACGAGGCCTCGCTGTTCGCCGGCGACCTGTTCCGGATGTATGAACGCTTCGCGGCCTTGCAGGGCTGGAAGGTCGAGGTGATCTCCGCCAGCGAAGGCACCATGGGCGGCTACAAGGAAATCATCGCGGAGGTGAAGGGCCGCGGCGCCTTCGCCAAATTGAAATTCGAGTCCGGCGTGCACCGGGTGCAACGGGTACCCGACACCGAGACGCAAGGGCGCATTCACACCTCGGCGGCGACGGTCGCCGTGCTCCCGGAAGTCGAGGACGTCGACGTCGACATCAAGCAGGACGATCTGCGGATCGAGACCATGCGCGCGCAAGGCGCCGGCGGCCAGCACGTCAACAAGACCGAATCGGCAATCCGCATCACCCATATTCCGACCGGCATCGTGGTGATGATGCAGGACAGCCGCTCGCAGCACAAGAACCGCGCCTCAGCGATGAACATCTTGCGTTCGCGGATCTATGACGCCGAACGGCAACGCATCGACGCGGTGCGCTCGGCCGATCGCCGCGAAAAGGTCGGCTCCGGCGACCGCAGCGAGCGCATCCGCACCTATAATTT
>JBAUUA010000590.1:0-1716 GCA_049582465.1 Bradyrhizobium sp.
CAACAATTCTGCAGCTCTATGGTCACGATGTCGTCGGTGCCGACGATGCAAGGGAAGTCGTCTCTCTCGCGGCTACCACGCTTGAAGCGCTCTTTCAGGTTCCCGTTGTCGTCATGCTCATGTCGGAGAATGTCGTAACGTTGAGCGAGAAGCGCGGCGAAATCCAGCTGCTTGATGCGGAAATGGAGGCTGCGCGGTCTTCCCTGACGACTGGTCGGCCAGTCCCGGCAGCGATTTACCCATTCGACACCTCCCGCCTCGACTTCTGGCCCGTGTCGACGCCTGCGGGACAGCGGGCCGTCATCGGGTTGGCGTTCGACCCCGATGAGCGTCCATCCAAGCCCGCCACCCTGGTTGAAACCGTGGGGAGCGTCCTTGCTCTCGCGCTCGATCGCCAGCATTTCCGCACAAGGTAGGGAACGATCGCCACCCCTGGAGTTCACCGAGACGCGAGATACCGCTTCGCGCTATCGGCGATCTGCTGCGCCTCGATGCCGATTTCGCGCAGCTGTCCCGTCGGCGAGGTGATCTGGCCGCAGAAATAAAGCCCGGGCGCGTCGGTGGCCTTGCCGGTCACGAGCGGCATTCCATGGCTGTCGAACACGCCCTTCACGTCGGGAAGCAATTGGCGCAGGTCGGGACGAAAGCCGGTCGCAAGGATGATGGCGTCGAATTGTTCGCTGCCCGCATCGTCGAAGATCACGCCCTCGGAGGTCAGGCGGTCGATGCCGCTGCGCACCTTGATCGAGCCGTCCCGGATCTTTCCCAGCGTGCCGATGTCAATCAGAGGCACGCGCCCGTCCTCCTCGACCATCTGGCGCGGTCCCTTGGCGGCGCGGCGCAATCCGAGGTCCTCGATCCGGCCGATTGCCAGCCGCAGGATCGGCGCGTTGACAACATCGACCACGCGCGCGGGCAAGCGCCGGTACAGGATCGCCCACGCCAGGATCGGAAAACCCAGGAGTTCGCGGGGCAGGATCTGAACCGGGCTTCGAACAGCCAGCGCGACATCGATGCCGGCATTGGCCAGGTCGAGCGCGATCTCGCCGCCGGAATTGCCGAAGCCGACCACCAGCACGCGCTTGCCCTCATACGGCGCGGGATTGCGGTATTCGCTGCTGTGGACGACGTTGCCGCGATAAAGTTCAGAACCCGGCCAGGAGGGACGATACGGCGCATCGGCAATGCCGGTGGCGACGACCACCACGGGCGCGGTGATCGCACCCCCATTTGCATCCGCGCACCAGTGCGCCCCGTCGCGCCGGATGCGGGACACCGTCGTCTTGAATACCGGCTTGATGTCGAAGCGCGTGGCGTAGCTTTCGAGATACGCGACCATCTGCGCCCGGGACGGATAGGTCGGATATTTCTTCGGCATCGCCAAGCCCGGCAGGCCGGAACGGTTGCGGTCGGTGTGAAGGTGAAGCCGGTCGTAGTGCCGCCGCCAGACCGCGCCGACGCTGTCGGCCTTTTCCAGCACCGTCACGTCAAGCCCCGCGGCGCGCATCGTCACGGCACATGCCAGCCCCGCAGGGCCGGCACCCACGATGATCGCGTCAAGGCTCGGCAATCAGCCTCCTCGGGGAAGTGCTATTTTCCCCAAACTTCGTTGGCGACATCGACCGCGAGCTTCAGCTTCGCCCACTGCTCTTCCTCGGTGAGCAAATTGCCCTCCTCGGTCGAGGCGAAGCCGCATTGCGGCGACAGCGCGAGCTG
>JBAUUA010000591.1:0-2460 GCA_049582465.1 Bradyrhizobium sp.
GCAAAGGGATTGTCGATGATCTTCCAGTCGGGCCGCACCTTCATCAGGTCGCTGCCGATGATGCCGCGAATGGGCATGAACGGCACGCCCTTCTGGCCCGCGACGAGACCGGCCAGCAGCGCCGGACAGGTGGCGTCCAGCAGGCGGAACGCACCGGCGCGCACGCCTTCGGAAAAGCGCGGCGCGCCGCCCGCCTCGCCCAGCGTCACCGCGCTGGTTTCGACCGCCCCAATCAGCCCCTCGCCGATCAGCATGTCGGCCTGGATGCCGCTGATGGGCACGCAGACGAGATGGAGATTTGTTGGATGCCTGGCGATGATCGCCGCGGTCGCCGCCATCGCGACGCCGGCATGGTCGGTCGGAATGGCCAGCGACATGCCGTCGCTCACGCCTGCCGCCAGCGTTTCCATGGAAACGATCTCTCCCATGGCGTCCTCCTGCACGTGCTCCCGGGATTTTCGGACGGCAGTCCGGCTCGCGGGAAATTGAAGGAGAGACTAACCCCTAATCGCAGCGCCTGTCACGTCAGGCTGTGGCGGAGGAGACCTTTGCTCACGACTTGTCGCCGCTCTTCGCCGCTTTCTTCGGACGTGGCGGTCCCTCGACCGGCGGCAGCGATTTGAGATATTCGGCGATCGCCATGTGGTCTTCCGGGCTCAGTTGCGAGCTGTTCTTGATCACGCGCGTCATCGAGCCGCTGGCGGTGTCGCCCTCGGGCAATTCCCCGGTCTCGAGGAAATGAGCGATGTCCTTTTCGCTCCAGTCGCCGATCCCCTTTTGCGTGATGTTCGGCACCCAGCCCTCGCCTTCCGGATTTGGCCCGCCGGCAAAGCGCTGCGCGGCGATGATGCCGCCGAGGAAATTCCGCGGGCTGTGGCATTCGGCGCAATGGCCGAGGCTGTTAACGAGATAGGCGCCGCGATTCCAGCCCGGCGAATGCGCCGGATCCGGCGTCAACGGCTTGCCGTCCATGAACAGCCATTTCCAGATTCCGATATTGCGCCTGATATTGAATGGAAACCGCACATCGTGATCGCGAACCTTGCCCGGCACCGGTTCAAGGGTTTTCAGAAAGGCGAAGAGGTCGCGGATGTCGTCGGCCTTGGCATACGCGTAGGACGTATAGGGAAAGGCCGGGAAATAATGATAGCCCGAAGGCGAAACCCCCTGCATCACCGCGCGGATGAAATCGGCCTCGCTCCAGCGCCCGATGCCGTCGGCCGGATCGGGCGAGATGTTCGGCGCGTAGAACGTCCCGAACGGCGAAGGGATCGCAAGGCCCCCGCCGAGTTTGGTGCGATCGGGCTGGCCGGGCACGGCATGGCAGGAGGAACATCCGCCGGCATTGAAGGTTGTCAGTCCGTTCGCGAGGTTGGGCGCATAGGCCCTCTCGGTAACCGCCAACACGAACGGGGTGGCCGTCAGCCACCAGTAGACGCCGAACGCGGCGGCGCAAGCCAGAACCAAACTCAGGAAGACCCGTCGCATTCACCGATCCGTCATCGACCGTCTTAGACTACCGGCTACTATGGCGATTATTCGAACCGTGCGCTGCCTGAAAATTTGAAGGGTTTAAACGCGTTACGGGAATAAAACCGAGCCCGCATTGTTTTGAGATGAGCACCAATACTCAAACGCCAACAGGGAGAGAACCATGTCAAAGACCAGGACCATGCTGGCCATGCTAGCGCTGGGCACGACCGTTGCGTTCGCCGGACCCGCCTTCGCCGAGAAGATGAAAGCGACGCTGGACGCCAAGTCCGAGGTGCCCCCGAACGCCAGCGCCGGCACCGGCACCGCCGATATCGATTATGACGCCGACACCAAGAAGCTGAGCTGGAAGCTGAGCTATTCGGGGCTCACCGGGCCTGCCACCGCCGCCCATTTCCATGGGCCGGCCGAACCCGGCAAGAACGCCGGCGTCGCGGTGGCGATCCCGAATGCGACCACGAGCCCGACCGAGGGCAGCGCCACGCTGACGGACGCCCAGGCCGCCGACCTGATGGCCGGCAAGTACTATGTCAACGTCCACACCGCGGCCAATCCGGGCGGCGAAATCCGCGGACAGGTCACGAAGTAATTTTGTAATTTTTCGAATATCCATCCAGTCAGGTTTGCCGCAGCGGCGCTTCGCACTCACAACATCATAAGATTGTGACGATCATGACGACAAAGGGTGGATCGCCTCGCGGCGTCCACCCTTTTGCCTTCGGAATTACGCCTGCGGTCCAGGCTCGCTGCCTTGACGATCTACTTCAGTTTCACCCGGTAAGTGTCGTGACAATCGGCGCATTTGGCCTGGATCTGGTCGTAGGCGACCTTGAGGCTGGCGGCATCCTTGATGCTGCCCTTGACGCCGGCGATGGTCTTGGCGACGACCGGTACCTTCGAGTCGAAATCGGCCTTGTTCTGCCAGATCTTCTGCGACGAGCCGTAATTCGAGTTCACCACGTCTTCCTT
>JBAUUA010000592.1:0-8111 GCA_049582465.1 Bradyrhizobium sp.
GGCGACGCCACCGACGGCGGCAATTCCTCGCCGACCGCGAGCCGCATCGCCGCGATCTCCTGCTGCTGGGTCACGATGATTTCCTGCGCCAGACGGCGAAGCTGTTCGTTGCGGCCATATCGAAGCACGGCCTGCGCCATGTCGATCGCGCCCTGATGGTGCGGCACCATCATCGCGACAAAATCGCGATCGACATCGCCGGTCGGCTTGATCGTCATGTCCGCCATCATCCTGTTCATGGCGGCGTCGTTATCGGACAGGAACGGCTGTTCGCCGGAAAGGCCCGGCCGCTCCGCGGCGTATTGGACCGGTATCGCGCCACGCACGTGATAGGCGCTCGTCGGATCCTGCGCCAAAGCCAACGACGTCGCCGCGACCGATGCGGTGGTCGCCAGCGAGATCACCCGCTTGCGAATGAAGCTGCGCGAGAACAAGATCATTTGTTGCCTCCGGACATACTCAAACCGCCGTGCCCGCGGATTATTCCGCCGCCCGCCTTTTTCGTTTCCCCGACATCTTCTTGGATAGGTCGCCCAACAAAATTCCCCGGCACCGCCGTGGACGCCGGGAGCCGCTCGAACATGGCGGCGCGACGCCGCGTTCTCAACTAAAAACCAATTTAGGATTTTGAAAACGCATGACAGTGCGCCTGCTCAAATCTTGAGCCACGCGAACGGCCTCGCGCGATCAACGATGAGTGATATTTTTCACGCATCGACTCAAGATCGCTTGAACGACATCGCCAGCGAATGCGGGCGGGTTCTATTTGGCGCCCTTGACGCGATCCAGATAATCGACGATCGCGCCGACATCCTCCGGCGCGACCGGCGCCTTGTAGGCGTTGATCATCTTGTTGACCTCCGCCGCCCAGGCCTGCTTGGACAAGTCCGGCTGGTTCAACACCATGCCGGCGGAGTGACAGGCGAGACAATTGTTGTTGATCGCGTCCGCTCCCGGACCTCTGAACATCCTGTCGCTGTCCGGCAGGTCGACCTTGACCGGCTTCAATTCGATTGGCGATGCCGCGTGGACGACGAGCGGCATCGATACCGCGCCCAGAACAATGACGGCAGTCAACAGCTTGCTGGACATGACGACCCTCCGTCAGACGGCGACGAGATCCACCGATTCCACGACGTTGCGCATGAAGCCGGCGGGATTCCAGTTCGGCGTATCCGGTTGCGCGACGCCATTGGCGTTGGTGCAGCGGGTCATCACGGTGTAGGCGCCGGGCGACGGCAGCGTGATCTGCGCGCCCCACTGCCGGAAGCCGTATTTGCCCTTGTCTTCTCCGAGCTGCGCCTGATGCCAGCTTTCGCCACGGTCGGTGGAATAGTCGACCCCGGCCACGCCGCAATCGCCGCCGAACGCAATGCCGCGCAGGCCTGTCTTTGTCGCCGCCTTCACCTTCTGGCCCGAGGGAACATTGGTGACGAAGGATCGCGGCACCATGCGGTTGATCGGGATCATCTTCACGCCGGTTTCGCCCGGCGTGATGCTGGCGTGCGGCGTATCGGGAATGGTGTAGGCCACCTTGGTCCAGTAATTGGTGTCGGGCTGATCCAGCACTTCGATGTCGGTCAGCATCTTGACCCAATAGGTCGCATACCAGCCGGGCACGACCAGCCGCAGCGGAAATCCGTTCACCAGCGGCAGTTGTTCGCCGTTGATGGCATAGGCGATCATCACCTCGCCGTCGCGCGCGTGCTCGATGTCGAGCGACTTCATGAAATGCGGCGCGTCTGATACCACGGGCTCGTCGAGGCCCTTGAACCGCACCTGCACCGCGCCCGGCTTTACGCCGGCCTTGTCCAGCACGTCCTTGAGCCGCACCCCGGTCCAGAGCGCGTTGCCCATGGCGCCATTCGCCCATTCCCCGCCGGGCACCCGGGGCTGGAAGAAGCCACGCGAATTCCCCGAGCACTGGTTCACGGCGGCGAGCTGGACGCTCGGCAAGCCGTGAAGGATATCGTTCAGGGACAGCGACAGGGTCTGGTTGACATGGCCGCGGACGGTGAGCGCGAATTTGGCGGTATCGATATCGGTCGGGATCACCGCCCAGTGCCAGCGCACGTAGAATTGGTCGGCGGGGGTGAACACCCCCTTGTCGAAAACCTCGAACGGCGTTTCCAGCAGCGGCGGGCGGGTCCGCTGCAAGATCATCGGGCCCTTCTGCGGAAACGCGGTTGTTATCGGCCGCGCGCCGGGGCCGCCGGGCAGCGGAAGCTCGGTCATCGTTTCCGCCCAGCCGGGCTTTGAAAGCGCAACGTTCGACAGGGCCATGGCGCCGATGCCGACCGCGCCGAGCAGTCGCCGCCGCGTCATCGCGTGGTGAATCAGACCGGTCTCAGTCATTGGCGCCTCCTGTTGCTTCTTCGCAAAACCCCGCGCCTTCGATCATCATCCATCAACAGGCCGTGACAAAGTGCGTGATCGAGCATCGCGAGATCGGGCCACCCGCTCAACTAAAAACGAATTTAGGATCCGGTATTTCGAATTCGAACAAATAAATCGTTTTTTAGTCGAACCGCAGCGCCGGCACGACCATTTTAACCGCGGGCAGTCGAGGAGGCGGCGAGCGCGTCAGCCACGCCGCCGCGGTTTGCAAGGATTTGAACGATGAACCGTATTCCGTTCCATCATGCCGACATGGAGTTCGTCGAAATTCCCGGAACGTCCATTCGCGCCTCGCGCGTCGCGCTGGGGACATGGGCGATCGGCGGCTCGATGTGGGGCGGCAGCAACGAGAGCGACGCCATTGCGACCATCCACGGCGCGCTCGATCGCGGCATCAATCTGATCGACACCGCGCCGGTCTACGGCTTCGGCCGGTCCGAGGAAATCGTCGGCAAGGCACTGGCGGACGGCGGACGGCGCAAGCGGGTCAACATCGCCACCAAGGTTGGACTCGACTGGAAGGACGGCCAGCCGTTTCGCAACGCCAGCAAGGCGCGGATCGTCGAGGAAGCCGAAGCTTCGCTGCGGCGGCTCCGGACCGACACCATCGATCTCTACCAGGTGCACTGGCCGGACCCGAAGACCCCGATCGCGGAAGTCGCCGAGGCCATGGGCGAGCTGCACCGAGCCGGAAAGATTCGCGCCATCGGCGTCAGTAATTTCAACCCGGCCCAGATGAAGGAATTTCGCAAAGTGACACCGCTGCACACCGCGCAGCCGCCCTATAATCTGTTCGAACGCGCCATCGAAGACGACGTCCTGCCCTATTGCCAGGCGCGAAACATCGCAGTGCTGGCCTACGGCTCGCTATGCCGCGGACTGTTGTCGGGCGGCATGTCGCGGTCGACCCGCTTTACCGGCGACGACCTGCGCAAGAGCGATCCGAAGTTTCGCGAACCCCGCTACGGGCAGTATCTCGCCGCGGTCGAGCGACTGGACCGGTTCGCGCAGGAACGCTTCGGCAGGCGCGTGATCCATCTCGCCGCGCGCTGGGTGCTCGATCGCGGCGACGCCAATATCGCTTTGTGGGGCGCCCGCCGCGCCGATCAGCTCGCGCCGATCGCCGATGTCGTGGGCTGGCACATCGACAAGCCTGCGATGGAAGAGATCGAGCGGATTCTGCGGGAGACGATCAGCGATCCCGTCGGCCCCGAATTCATGGCGCCTCCCGATCGTCTGGCGGCGTAATCGAACAGTTCGGATCGGAGAGTTTCCCATGAGACGATTCCTGATTGCCGCGGTGACCTGCTCCTTGCTGAGCGGCGGCCCCGCCCTGGCCCAGGTCGGCATGATCACCGGCGTGCCCGCTCCGCTCGGCGCCACGGAGCTCGCAACGCCCGGCGTCAGCACGCCGCCGGTAGGAACGTCGGCGCTCGGTTCGATGACGGCTTCGACCGCGTGCTCCGGGATCGGAGCCTCGGCGCAACCCACGACTTCGATTCCCGGCACGTCAGGCATGGTCACTACCTCCGCGCCGAACGCGATGACGACCACCGACGCCATGATGTCGGGGACGCCGGCACCGACTCCCTTGTTCGATTCCACGGGCATATCGGGGAATGCGTCGGGTACATGCGCCAGCGGCACCGCGATGGCGACGTCCAGTGCAACGGCCTCGGCCTCCTCGCCGACCGGCCTCGGCGCGCAATCGACCGTCGGCCGCGTCGGGATCCCCTTAGGTTCGACCGAACTTTCGCCGGGCGGCCTCAGTCCGCTGCCCGACATCACCGTGCAGAGCCAGCCCTCGACGGTCACAACGGATACGAGCATGTCCCCGTGCGTGCTCAACGGCTCATCGCCGACCACGGCAGCATCGGTGTCTTCAGGCGGCTGCTGAAGGCCGCAGATTCAGGAATAAACGGCAGGGACAAACGGCGATGCGACCAAAACTAACCGCACTCCTCATTCTGGCGATCGTAATTGCCGGTGGCAGCGCGTTCGCGGTGACGCGCAGGAGCGCGGCACCGGCGGCTCCCGCAGCGCCGCCTCCCGTGCCCGTCGTCGCCGGAAAGGTGACGAGCCAGGACGTGCCAATCTACCTGCGCGGCATCGGCACGGTGATCGCCTACAATACCGACGTCGTCCGCAGCCAGATTCAGGGGCAATTGACGCAGATCGCATTCAAGGAAGGTCAGGCCGTTCATGCCGGCGACCTGCTCGCCCAGATCGATCCGCGCCCCTATCAGGCGCAGCTCGATCAGGTGACCGCAGCGCGCGATCGCGACCAGGCGCAGCTCAACAATTCGCTCGCCAACCTCGATCGCTACACGCGGCTGGCCGGCAACGGCTATGCCACGCCGCAGCTGCTCGACACCCAGAAGGCGCAGGTCGCGCAACTGCAGAATGCCGTCAAATCCGACAATTCGCTGATCGAGCAGGCGCAGGTCCAGCTCGGATATACCAGGCTGACCTCGCCGATCTCGGGCATCACCGGCGTGCGGCAGGTCGATGTCGGCAACATCATTCATCCGACCGATCCCAACGGCCTCGTCGTCGTCACCCAGATCGAGCCGATCTCGCTGATCTTCACCCTGCCCGAAACCTATCTGCCGCAAATCCAGCAGCAGATGGCTGGCGGCAAGACGCTCAAGGTGCTGGCCTACAGCCAGGACGACACCATCGAGCTCGATGAGGGCAAGGTCGACCTCATCAACAACGAAATATTGCAGACCACGGGCGCGGTCCAGATCAAGGCCGAATTCGCCAATACCGCGCACCGGCTGTGGCCGGGTGAACTCGTCAACGCCCGCCTGTTGCTTCAGACGCGCCACAACGGCCTGACCGTTCCGGCCGGCGCCGTTCAGCAGGGACAGAACGGCATGTACGCCTATGCGATCAAGCCCGACAATACCGTGGAGAAACGAAACATCACGGTCGCGCAAATCAGCGGCGGACAGGCACTGATCGACAGCGGCCTTGCCGCCAACGAACAGGTGGTGGTCGACGGCCAGTACAAGCTGCAGCCGGGCAGCCACGTCACGATCCTGCACGGCAAGGCCGCCGCAGAAGCCGAAGCGCAGAACGCCCAGCAAATTGTGATTCCATGAACATTTCCGCTCCGTTCATCGCGCGCCCCATCGCCACCGCGCTATTGATGGTGGGGCTACTGCTGGTCGGCCTCGCGGCCTATCCACTGTTGCCGGTGGCGTCGCTGCCGAACGTGAACTATCCGACGATTTCGGTGACCGCGCAGTTGCCGGGCGCCGATCCCCAAACCATGGCGTCGTCGGTGGCGACGCCGCTGGAGGAACAGTTCGGCCAGATTCCCGGCATCACCCAGATGACGTCGTCGAGCGCGCTTGGCTTTACCTCCATCACGCTGCAATTCGACCTCAGCCGCGACATCGAGGGCGCCGCGACCGATACGCTCGCCGCCATCAACGCCGCCGGCGGGCAGTTGCCGCCCGCGATGATCTTCCCGCCGACCATCCGCAAGGTGAACCCCGCGGACACGCCGATCCTGGTGCTGGCGCTGACCTCGGATACGCTGCCGCTGACCACGGTCGACGCCTATGCCGAGAACATCCTGCTGCAGAAGATCTCGCAGATCTCCGGCGTCGGCCTGGTCGGCATCGGCGGCCAGCAGAAGCCGGCGGTGCGGGTTCAGGTCAATCCGCAGGCGCTGGCCGCGCGCGGTATCGGGCTGGAAGACGTCCGCAACGTCATCAGCCAGGCCAATGTCGATCTGCCCAAGGGCACGCTGAACAGCCCGCGAAAGACCTACACCATCAACACCAATGACCAGCTGCTCGATCCGGCTGCCTACAACAACCTGATCCTCGCCTACCGCAACGGCTCTCCGGTCCGCGTCAAGGATGTCGGCAACGCCATCAACGGTCCGGAGAACGACCTCTTGGCCGCCTGGTACGACAAGCAGCCCTGCATCATTCTCGCGGTGCAGCGCCAGCCCGGCGCCAATGTCATCGCCACCGTCGACCGCGTCAAGGCGATGCTGCCGCAACTGCAGGCCTCGATCCCGAAGGACATCAAGGTCTCGATCCTGTCCGACCGCACCGAAACCATCCGTGCTTCCGTCAGCGACGTGCGGTTCACGCTGGTGCTGACGGTCGCGCTGGTGGTGATGGTGATCTTCCTGTTCCTGCGGAATTTCTGGGCAACGGTGATTCCCGCCGTCACGGTGCCGCTGTCGCTGATCGGCACCTTCGCGGCCCTCTATGAACTCGGCTACAGCCTCGACAATCTGTCGCTGATGGCGCTGACCATCGCGGTCGGCTTCGTGGTCGACGACGCTGTGGTCGTGATCGAGAACATCGTCCGTCACCTCGAAGAGGGCCTGTCGCCGATGGAGGCCGCCATCAAGGGCTCCGGCGAGATCGGCTTCACCATCGTGTCGATCACGCTGTCGCTGATCGCGGTGTTCATTCCGCTGTTCCTGATGGGCGGATATGTCGGACTGCTGTTCCGGGAGTTCGCGGTCACCGTCAGCGTGGCGCTGGTGCTGTCGCTGCTGATTTCGCTGACGCTGACGCCGATGATGTGTTCGCGCCTGCTGAAGCCGGAGACCGGGGAGCACGGCCGGCTCTACCGGCTGTTCGAGCGCGGCTTCGAGTGGCTGGTCGACGTCTACGGCCGCGGGCTCCGAATCGTGCTGCGCCACCAGTTCATCACGCTGATGGTGATGCTCGGCACCATCGTGCTGACCGGCTATCTCTACGTCGTCATTCCCAAGGGCTTCTTTCCGCAGCAGGATACCGGCTTGATCATCGGCGTGACCGAGGCGGCGCAGGACATTTCATTTGCGGCGATGGCCGAGCGTCAGCAGGCCGTCGTCAATGTCGTCCTAAGGGATCCCGCGGTGGCCTCGGTCGGCTCGCAGATCGGGGCCGGCGGCCCGACCGCCACGCTCAACGATGGCCGCATGTTCATTGCGCTCAAACCAAGGGACGAGCGCAAGGCGAGCGCCGACGAGGTGATCAACCGGCTGCGCCCGAAACTTGCCAAGCTGCAGGGCATCACTCTTTATATGCAGGCGGCGCAGGACATCACCATCGGCGGCCGGGTGTCGCGAACCCAATACCAGTTTACGCTCACCGATCCCGACCCCGGCGAACTCATCCATTGGTCCACGCTGTTCCTCGACAAGCTGAAGTCGGTCCCCGGAATCGCCGACGTCGCCAGCGACCAGCAGAATGCCGGACCGCTGCTCGACATCACCATCAACCGCGACGTCGCCTCGAGCTACGGCATCCTGCCGGCGACGATCGACAATACGCTGTCGGACGCCTTCGGACAGCGCATCGTCTCGTCCATCCTGACCCAGCAGAACCAGTATCACGTCGTGCTGGAGGTGCAGCCGCAGTTCCAGTTCGGGCCGAGCGCCATGAGCGACATCTACCTCGACTCATCGAGCGGACAGCAGGTGCCGCTCAGCACGCTGGTCACCGCCACCGAGAAGGTGGCGCCGCTGGTGGTCAACCATCAGGGCCAGTTCCCGTCGACCACCATCTCCTTCAACCTGCTGCCCGGCACGTCGATCGGCAGCGCGGTGGCCGCGATTCAGCAGGCCGGGAAGCAACTGGGCAAGCCGGCAGCGCTGGTGACGAGCTTCCAGGGCAACGCGCAGGCGTTCCAGTCGTCGCTGTCGAGCACGCCGCTGCTGATCGCAGCAGCGCTCGTCGTCATCTACATCATCC
>JBAUUA010000593.1:0-10722 GCA_049582465.1 Bradyrhizobium sp.
TGTGGTGTTTCAGGAGGTTGTCCATCTGGTCTGAACCGAGGAAGCTGAGGTTGCGAAGCTTCAGTGTTCCAAGGAGAGACCAGATGAACGTCCACAAGAATGCGCCTTTGGCGCCCAAAGGTCGAGAGGCGATGGTCCGAAGCGTGGTGGAAGGCGGGTTGAGCCGGGCCGACGCAGCCTATCAGTTCAACACGACACCGAAGACCGTTGCCAAATGGGTCAAGCGGTTCCGCGCGGAAGGTGTGCAAGGGTTGCGTGATCGCTCCTCCAGGCCTCTTTCATCGCCGAGCCAGACCCTGCCAGCCACATGTGCCGCCATCGAGGCCTTGCGTCGCCAGCGCCACACCGGCAAGCAGATCGCAGCCGAGGTCGAGGTGTCGCCGGCCACTGTCAGCCGCATCCTGCGCCGCTTGGGATTGAACCGGATACGGGATCTGGAGCCGGCCGAACCCGAACGCCGCTATGAGCGCGAGAACCCCGGCGAGATCATTCACATCGATATCAAAAAGCTCGGGCGTTTCGAGCGTGTTGGCCACCGTATCACCGGCGACCGGACGGGTCCGAACAAGAGCCGCGGCGCCGGCTGGGATTTCGTCCACGTCTGCATTGACGACCATTCCCGCGTCGCCTTCTCCGAGATCAAGCCCGACGAAACGGCCGACAGCGCTGTGCCCTTTCTGAGGGCGGCTGTGGCTTATTACAAAGGCCTAGGCGTCACCGTCACTCGCGTCATGACCGACAATGGGAGCTGCTACCAGTCGTTTGCCTTCCGCGACGCTTGCCGCGACCTCGGCATCAAGCACATCCGCACCAAGCCTTACACACCGAGAACAAACGGCAAGGCCGAGCGCTTCATTCAGACCGCGCTTCGGGAATGGGCTTATGCCCAAGCCTACGCTACATCAGATCGTAGGGCCCAAGAGCTGCCCGTCTGGCTGCATCAATACAACTGGCACCGACCCCATGGTGGTATAGACTGTCAAACGCCGATCAGCAGGCTCGGGTTGACCAGGGACAACCTTTTGAGGCTCCACACCTAGCCGCAGGCTTTACTTCTCCACGCTGAACGTCAGACCGGCATGATCGACAAGCCGCTTGATCAGCTGGTGCTGCATGGCCGCACCCGGCGTCCAGAAACCGGCCGGCACGCCATGCGTGTCGCGCAACAGGCAGATCGCGCATTCAGAGATCATCTTCGAGGTCGAACCGTAACCCGGATCACGATCGCCCTTTACCGACGCGCGGACCTCGCGGCCATCGGGCGCAACCGCAATATAGAGGAGATCATAAAGGCCGTTCTCGCGTTCTTCCTTCGACGGCCCCTCGCCCGGCTTGCGCGCGTTGGGGCCGGTCTTTTCGTTGTTCGCGGCCATCACCTTTTTGGCGTTGGCCTCGCCCTTTTCGCCGGGGCCGGTCAGCACCATCTCGTCGTAGACGAAGTCCTTGCCATAGGGAAATCCCATCAGCATGTTGGAGCGATGGACGTTGCGCGTGTTGATCAACGCCATCGTGAACGGCGCGGTCCAGGATTGCAGTGCTTCCTCAAAAACGGGCTTGTTGCCTTTCGGCTGTTTCGGTCCCTTAAAGCCAGGCGTCAGCGCAAACGGATCGTTCAGGATCGTCACCAGGCTGAGATCCTTGGCAACCGCCTCGAACGTCGCGCGCCCGCTTGCCGCCGTACCGCCGGAGAGCGTGCCGCGCATGTCGCGGACGCGGCCCTTGACGCGCGAGGTCGGCGCGCCGAACACGCGCTTGGCCTCTTCCTGCACATAGAACGCGCCGAGTTCGAACGGCACCGAGTCGAATCCGCAAGAGAACACGATGCGCGCGCCGCTGGCCTTCGCGGCGGCCTCGTGCTTGTCGATCATCTGCCGCATCCAGATCGGCTCGCCGCAGAGATCAAAATAATCGGTGCCGGAGGCCACGCAGGCTGCGATCAGTTCGTTGCCAAAGAGCTGGTAGGGTCCGACCGTCGTTACGACCGATTTCGTCTGATCGACCATCGCCTGCAACGACGCGGCATCACTGGCGTCGGCGACGATCAGCGGTGTATCGGCCGGCGCCCCGATCGCGTCGCGAACCGATTTGAGCTTGTCGAGGCTGCGCCCGGCCATCGCCCATTTGAGCTGCGTGTCGTTCTTGTACCGCGTGGCGAGATATTCGGCGACGAGCTGGCCGGTGAATCCGGTTGCGCCATAGACGACGATGTCGAATTTCTTCGCAGACTTCATATCGATTCCCTGAGGTGATGGATCGGCTTATTTCTTGGCGTAGGACACGCCCATTCCGGCGCGCACGTCGGCCTGGATTCCGTAGGGCGCGATCGGATAGCGCAGGCCGTTCTTGGCGAGCTGCTTCATGCCGACGATTGCTTTCGCCAGGTGCGCGGGAGGCAATGCCATTAACATTTCCTCATCGGGTACGCCACCATAGCGGCGCTCGGCAAAGCAGGGCAGCGACAGGCTCGGCTCGCCGGTCTTGAGCGCCCGCCCCCAGGAATCGGCGCAGGCGGTCTCGCCGACCACGCCCCATTCGAACTTCCTGTAGCCGGTATATTGCAGGCCGTTGATCAGGATGATCATCTGGCCCGGCGTCGCGTAGACCAGGCAAATGTCCGGCGGATTGAGCCGGCCGCTCGACAAGGGGCTGACCGCGAGCGCCTGGTATTTGCCGAAGGCAACGACATCCAGCGCTTCCTGGCGCTTGCGGGCGTCTTCGGTGGTGCCATGCCAGACGCCGACATAGGATTCGCCGGCAAGCCATTTCTCGTCGCGCGGCGCCAGCCCAATCACCGCGCGGCATTGCGCGCCGACGAGATCGTCCGATGTGATACCCACCGTCCAGCCCAGCCGTGAGGCCATGCTGACGATCTGGTCGGTGGTGTGGACCGCTGTCGGCCTGCGGATTTTCGGGACCGCCGTCATCTCCTCGACGGTTGCGAACATCTTCATGCCGATCACGGTGGTCTTGAGGCGAAGCAGGCTGTTGAGATCGGCGACCATGCCTGCCAGATCGAATTCTTCTTCCACCGATGCCGCTTGCTGCATGAATTTCACTCCCTCGATGGCAGGCTGGCCGCTGCACGCGTTTTGAGGCTCGATCCTAGCCGGTTTTTCCGCCAACTGCGACCTGCGCGCTACTGCGGATTTGGTCCCGGAAAAAGCTCGCTGGTCCTGCCCGATATCCGGTAGGCCACAAGCCCCAGATATTCGCGCACCGCGATTTCCGTGCGTTCCAGCCCGTCAAGCACGAACGGCGAGAATTCCATCAAATCGGTGGATCTGCCGGTACGCCAGTCGACGGGATAGGGTTCAACCGGAAACCCGACCTTTCTGAAGATGCCGATCGAGCGCGGCATGTGAAAGGCCGACGTCACCAGCAGCCACCGCTCGCCGCTTTTCGGCGCCGCCAGCTCTTTGGAGAACTCCGCGTTCTCCATTGTATTGCGCGAGCGCCGTTCCATGATCAGCCGATCCTTGGCAACACCGAGGCGCTCGAATATGGCGGCGGCATAATCGGCTTCCCGCGGGCCATCGGTCAAATTCGCGCTTCCGCCGGAAAAGATGATGCGCGCCTTCGGATATTGACGGGCCAGCGCCGCTGCTTCGACCACGCGATCAGCCGCGCGTGTAAACACCACCGCGCCATGGTCGGCGGAAAGATCGGCATCGATCGCGCCGCCCAGGACCACGATGCCGTCAGGCGCGCCGCGAGACGGGTCCCACGGCGGAAATCGCGCTTCCAGCGGATGGAGCAGAAGATCCCCGAGCGGCGAAAACCCGCAGACGGCAAGCAGCACGGCGGAGGCAATCAGGAGCCTGCGGCCGAAGCTAGCCAATCGCGTGGCGAGCAGTATCGCGCCGAAAAGCCCGATGCCGATCAGGAAATTCGCCGGCAACAGCGCAATGCCGATGGTTTTGGAGAGCACAAAAAACAAGGGAGGCCTCTTCGAATGTCTGGTACAGCGTCATACGCGACCGCGGTCCCAACCAGAAGCCCCGTCATGACGCATCATCACCTGCATTCCAGCCCCGAGACCTGTCACTGGGGGTTTTTCGAGGCGAAACTCAAACCGGTCCTGTTTTCGTGCCGGGCGCGCTGTCCTGCGCGGGTGACGTCTTATAATTTGGTCGTTTCTGGACGCCAATTTGTCGTGCCCTATCGCCGCATCAGCGAGAAAACGCAATCTTTTTTCGCGATTACCTCTAGTCTCTGCGGCGAAGGCGCGCTTGTACTCGGGCGGTACCAGCCAATACTATGTCGGCCAATCAAATAAGACGACAGGGAAGAATATGTTGAAGGACAGGCTGTCGCCGGCCGACGTGGCCGCGCGCGAAAAGGAAATGCAGGAAGCGCTTGCGGCCTGCCCGCGCATCCTCGATCTCGTCGCGCGCGGGCCGCTCGCCGATCCCGATGCCGAGGCGGTGGTGTATCTGCGCTCGCCGCTCGACCCCAATCCTGTCATCGTCTCGAACGATCGGCTGATGGGCTGCACCAAGGCGGCCGAAAATTTCTTTCGCGCGCAGGGCGTCGGCAAGAACGATCCAGTCGCGATATTGCTGCCGATCTGCCCCGCGGCCATCGCCGCGATCTGGGGCGCGGCCGCCTGCGGCATCGCCGAGCCGGTCAATCTCCTGTTCACGCGCGAGGCCATCATCGCCCAGCTGAACGCGGTGAAGGCAAAATTGTTGCTGGCGCCGCCGCCGGGCATGCCGGGCGGGCTTTATGAGAAGATCGAAGGCCTGCAGAAAGACGTGCCGTCGCTGCAGCGTATCGTGGTCGTCCCGCTCGACGGGACCATTGCGTTCGACGGCGAGGTGCTGAAACCCGATCCCGCCTGGCGGGACGATTACGGCAAATGCCGGGATGCTTCCGAAGCCGAACGCGTCGCGGTGATGCTGCCCACCGGCGGCACCACCGGCCATCCCAAGGTGGCCCGCCTCACCAATCGCTCGATGGTCGCCTCCAGCGTCTCCTCGCGCATGGCGCTGGATTATCGCAAGGGTGACCGCGCCATGATCTCGCTGCCGCTGTTCCACGTCGGCGGCCTGTTTGTCGGCGTCGGCGCCTGCCTGTCGGCCGGGGTCACGGTCGTGATTCCCGGCCCCGCCGGGGCGCGCGATCCGGCGCTGGTGCAGAATTTCTGGAACGTGATCGAGAAACATCGCCTGACGCATGCCGGCAACGTGCCGACGACGCTGGGCGCACTCGCCGACATCCCCGTCGGCGATTGCGACATTTCGAGCCTGCGCGTCACGCCGACCGGCGCCTCGATCTGCCCGCCGGAAATCGAACGCCGCTACCTCGCGCGATGGGGCGGCCCCTGCGTCCAGCAGGTGTACGGGATGACCGAGCTTGCCGGCGCGATCACCCACGACGTGGCCGGCGTGAAGCCCCGGCCGGAAAGCGTCGGCATTCAAAACCCGCTGGTCGAACTCGCCATTCTCGCCGGAGACAAATTGCATACGGGACCGTGGCCCTCCCCGGTCGGCGAATTGCTGACAAGGGGTCCGCAGGTATTTCCCGGCTATGTCGACAAGAAGCAGACCGAGGACGCCTTCCATCAGGAATGGCTGCGCACCGGCGATATCTGCCGCATCGACGCCGACGGGTTCGTCTACATCATGGGCCGCGCCAAGGACGTGATCATCCGGGGCGGCCACAATATCGACCCGCGGGCGATCGAGGACGCGGCGCTGCAATTTCCGGGTGTCGCGCTCGCCGCGGCGGTGGGCCGTCCCGACGCCTATGCCGGCGAGGTGCCGATGCTGTTCGTTTCGGCGCAGCCCGGCGTCGCCATCGATTCCCAGGCGCTCGCCGCCTTCGTGCAGGACAACATCCCGGAGCCGCCGGCGCGGCCGCGGGCCGTATCCCTCATTGGCGAAATGCCGGTCACGCCGGTCGGAAAGATCTTCAAACCAAAACTCCGCGAGATCGCGGCGGGCGAAGCCGCACGCGAACTGCTGGCGGCGGAGGGTCTGGCGAACGAGGTCAGCGTCGAGGCGATCACCGATCCCTCGCGCGGACTCTTCCTGCGCGTCAAGGCCTCACCCGGCACAGCGGTGACGGCCGAGCGATTGTTGAAGAAATTTCCGGTCAAGATCGAGGTCGAGACCTGAAGCAACCGCTTCAGGCCCGAGCGTTCGCCAAGTCTAGCCCAGCCGCCAGCCGACCTCGGCAGCGAAGCTTTGATAAAATTCCGGCGTGTAGGCGTTTTCCGGCGTCTGCCGCACCCGCTCGTCGAGACGTTCGGCGTCATCGCCGACCAGGATGCGCCAGCGCTCGGCCTTGACCCCATCGAGGATGACCCGGGCGGCGGCCGCGGCCGACGTTGGCGCCTCGTCGCGGAAACTGCGGGCGCGATCGAGCGCGATATTCTGAATGTCTTCATCCGACATCGCCGCGGTGTCGACGCCCATGCCCTTCAGGCGCTGGCGCGCCGACAGGATTTCATTGTCGCTCAGCCGATCGGATTCGGTGCCGCTCTGGATCTTGCGGGAATTGGAAACAATCGACGTGCCGATATGGCCGGGCATCACCACCGAGCACTTGATATGCGGCGCGTTGAGCCGGAGATCGTTGATCAGCGCTTCGGTAAATCCCTTCACCGCGAATTTGGCGGCGCTATAGGCGGTATGCGACACGCCCATGCCGACCGAGGCCCAAAAACCGTTGACGCTGGAAGTGTTGACGATATGGCCTTCGTCGGCCTTCATCAGCATCGGCAGGAAGGTGCGAACGCCGAGATAGACTCCGCCCCAGCAGATATTGAAGGTCCGCTCCCACTGCTCCCGTGTATTGGTAAACAGACTGCCGCCGCCGCCGATGCCGGCATTGTTGAACAACAGATGGATCTTGTCGGTAGCCTGCTGCTCGCTGATCTCGTCGCGGAAGCGCTTGAGCTGGTCCTCGATCGAGACGTCGGCAATGTGCGTGGTGACGCGCAGCCCCTGCGGCAGCTTTTCGACCTCGCAGAGCCGCTTGGTCTCGGCCATCGCGTCGGCGGAAATATCGCACATCGCGACATTGCAGCCCTCCGCCACCAGCTGGCGCGCCAGCTCGCGGCCCATGCCCGTGCCGCCCCCGGTGATCACAGCAATCTTTCCAGCAAAATCCTTCATGGGAGATCGCAGCCCCTTCCCCTTGATATTTTTTGAGTTTTTGGTCGGAGCGAGAGGATTTGAACCTCCGACCCCTAGTCTCCCAGACTAGTGCGCTAACCGGGCTGCGCCACGCTCCGATGCCGTTCCATTAGCTGCGATCAGGGCGGCGCGCAAGGAGCCGATAAGGCAGCCGATCGGAGTCGCGGAGGCGATAAAGCCGGGTTCCGGGGGACCGCTAGCCCTTCAGCGCCTGGTCGAGCAATTGCCGGCAGGCGATCAGGTCCTGCAGCACGCTTTCCAGCCGCGTGACGTCGAGCGGCCGCCCCTCGCCGATGCCCGGGATCGGGCCGTCATCGTACGCGGCCGGCATCCCTTCCTCGTCGGTTTCCAGCAGGCGGAAATCGATCCCGTCGGTGCTCCCCTCATAATCGTCGTCATCGTCATCGATGCCCGTCACGACATCGTCGTCCGGCTCCATGACGCTCTGGCCGACCGCCTCTTCGATCGCGCCGAACGAGGCCACCGCCGAGCTGTCCGCCAGACGCTGGACCGAGCCGATGCCGTGCTCCTTCAGGATGCGCTGCACCCCGCGGATGGTATAGCCCTCGCCATACAGCAGGCGGCGGATACCCTTGAGCAGGTCGATGTCGTCGGGGCGGTAATAGCGGCGACCGCCGCTCCGCTTCATCGGCTTGATCTGGGCGAACCGCGTCTCCCAGAACCGCAGGACGTGCTGGGGAATGTCGAGGTCATTGGCGACCTCGCTGATGGTCCGGAACGCATCCGGCGCTTTGTCCAAATGCCCGCTCCTCTGTCGATCGCCCGGCCGGGCGATCCTGTCTACTCGGCCTTGCCTTGGCCGTTGCCGGTGTTCTGGCCGTTGATCCGCTGTTTCAGGATGGCCGACGGCTTGAATACCATCACGCGACGCGGCGAGATCGGAACTTCGGTGCCCGTCTTCGGGTTACGGCCGATACGCTGGCCTTTCTTGCGCACCATGAATGAGCCGAAAGACGACAGTTTCACCGTCTCGCCCTTCTCCAGGCAGTCGGTGATCTCTTTCAGCACCAGCTCGACGAAGGCCGATGACTCCGTGCGCGAGAGGCCTACCTTCTGGTAGACGGCCTCGCACAAGTCGACGCGTGTAACTGTCTTTCCGGTCCCGGTCATCGCCTGCCCCGCACTCACGGCGAAAATTTATTGTCTGAAATTATGAGGTTAACGTACGATGGTCAACAGTGCTCATCAATGCAATAGCATGAAAGAACACAACAAAGTACACAGGCTTTTTAAGGTTGCGCTTACCAGCGCAATAAGGCCGAGCCCCAGGTGAAGCCGCCGCCCATGGCCTCCAGCAGCACCAGATCGCCCTTCTTGATCCGCCCGTCGGCGACCGCGACCGACAGCGCCAGGGGGATGGACGCCGCCGAGGTGTTGCCGTGCAGGTCCACCGTCAGTACCACCTTCTGCGGTGCAATATGGAGCTTGTGCGCCGAAGCATCGATGATTCGCTTGTTGGCCTGATGCGGAACAAACCAGTCGATGTCCTCGGCCGAGGTGCCGGTGGCCTCGAACGCGTCCACGATCACGTCCGTGATCATCCCCACGGCATGTTTGAACACCTCACGGCCTTCCATCCGCAGATAGCCCACCGTCCGGGTCGAGGACGGGCCGCCATCGACGTATAATTTCGACTTGTGCCGGCCGTCGGAGCGCAGATGCGTAGTCAGGATGCCGCGGTCGGAGGTTTTGCCGGGCTCCTGCTGCGCGTCCAGCACCACGGCACCGGCGCCGTCGCCGAACAGCACGCAGGTGCCGCGGTCGTTCCAGTCCAGAATCCGCGAAAACGTCTCCGCGCCGATCACCAGCGCACGCTTGAACGAGCCGGCGCGAAGGAAGCTATCCGCGGTGGCAAGGGCGAAGACGAATCCCGAGCATACCGCCTGCAGGTCGAACGCCGCGCCGTGGTGGATGCCAAGTTCGTTCTGCACGGCAACCGCGGTCGCGGGAAAGGTGTTGTCCGGGGTCGAGGTGGCCAGCACGATCAGGTCGATCGACTGCGCGTCGACCCCGGCATCGGCAAGGGCCGCGCGCGCGGCATGAACCGCCAGATGGGAGGTGAACTCGCCCTCGGCGGCGATATGGCGCTGCTTGATGCCGGTACGCTGTACGATCCACTCGTCGGAGGTGTCGATCCGCGCCGCCAGTTCGGCATTGGTCAGGACCTGCTGCGGCAAATAGGAACCGCAGCCAAGCACGACCGAGCGTAATGCAGTCACGAGACAGCCTCCTGCGCGGTCGGCGCAGATCCGAGCGCGCTGCCGTCGCGATTGAGCATTTGATTGATCTTGTTGAGGAGATCGTAGCGGACCATCTCATAGCCAACATCGACCGCATAGGCAAAGCCTTCGGCGTCGGATCCGCCATGGCTTTTGACGACGATACCGTTCAGGCCGAGCACCAAGCTACCGTTGGATTTGCTCGGATCGAGCTTGTCGCGCAGCGCCTTGAATGCATTTTTTGCGAACAAATAGCCGATCCGGGAGCGCCAGGTGCGCGACATGGCGCCGCGCAGGAATTCAGTGATCTGCCGCGCCGTGCCTTCGGCGGCCTTCAGCGCGATATTGCCGCTGAAACCTTCGGCGACAATGACGTCGGCAGCCCCCTTGCCAATGCCGTCGCCCTCGACGAAACCGATATATTCGAGCTGGGGAAGGTTCATCGCGCGCAGCAGCTCGGCGGCTTCGCGAATTTCCTCGCGGCCCTTGATTTCCTCGACCCCGATGTTGAGCAGGCCGACCGTGGGCCGTTCGAGATCGAACAGCACGCTCGCCATGGCGCTGCCCATCACCGCCAGCGCCACCAGATGGTGCGCATCTCCGCCGATGGTGGCGCCGAGGTCGAGCACGACCGAATCGCCGCGGGCCGTCGGCCATATCGCCGCGAGCGCCGGCCTGTCGATCCCGGGCAGCATGCGCAGGCAAAACCGCGCCATCGCCGCCAGCGCGCCGGTATTGCCGGCCGATACCGCGACGTCGGCCTCACCCTTCTTGACCGCGTCGATGGCGAGCCACATCGACGACGATTTGCGGCCGCGGCGCAGCGCCTGGCTGGGCTTGTCGTGCATGCTGACGGCGACGTCGGTATGAATGACGCGGGAGGCCGCCTTCATCGCCGGATGCTTTTCGAGCTGCGGATCGATCAGCGCGCGATCGCCGAACAGCAGAAATTCGGTGTCGGGATGCCGGGTCAACGAAATCGCGGCGCCGGGAATGACGACCGATGCGCCGACATCGCCACCCATGGCGTCAAGCGCGATTCGAACCTTCTGAGGCATGAACGTCCCGGAAACCTGATCTCTTGCGGACAAGAAGCGCTTCGCCGCGAACCCTGAAATCGCTGCGGATGGCAGCGATCGGCGAAGCGCAACGCTGCGCCCGGCCGGGCCGCGACAATAGCGTGTCCCGGCCCCGACACAACCTCTTGACCACCCTCTTTTGGCGGCCGGGTCGCAGCGTTGCGGAATCGATACATGGGCGTAAATCGAGATAATTCAACGAATTAGACCGGATTTTCGATTGAATCCGGTATCTCACGGAAGTGGAATGCGAGGCCTGCG
>JBAUUA010000594.1:0-3701 GCA_049582465.1 Bradyrhizobium sp.
TTCGCCACGTACCAGAGCACGTCGGCCAGCACCAGCCGGCCCTCGGCGTCGGTGTTGATGATCTCGATGGTCTGGCCCGACATCGAGGTGACGATATCGCCGGGGCGCTGCGCGTTGCCGTCGGGCATGTTCTCGACGAGGCCAATGGCGCCGACCGCGTTGACCTTGGCCTTCCGCGCCGCCAGTGCCTGCATCAGCCCGACGACACAGGCCGCACCTCCCATGTCGCCTTTCATGTCCTCCATGCTTCCCGCCGGCTTGATGGAAATGCCGCCGGTATCGAAGCAGACGCCCTTGCCGACAAAAGCCACCGGCTGATCGCCGCGCTTGCCGCCGTTCCAGCGCATGATCACGGTGCGGCCGGGCCGCGCCGATCCCTGGGCGACGCCGAGCAACGCGCCCATCCCGAGCTTGGTCATCGCCTTGACGTCGAGAATCTCGACGTCGACGCCGAGCTTGCGCAGCTGGCTGGCGCGGCGTGCGAATTCCTCGGGGAATAGTACGTTCGGTGGCTCGTTGACGAGGTCGCGCGCGGCGATGACGCCCTCGACGACATGGGCGTCGGGCGCGAACGCCTTTTTCGCGGCGGCGACATCGCCGACCGCGAGCGAAACGTCCGCCCGCAACGGGGCATCCTCGCCGTCCTTCTTCTTGGTCTTGTAGAGGTCGAATTTATAGGCGCGCAGCCTTAAGCCCGATGCGACCGCAGCCGCCTGCCCGGGTTTCATCGGTTCGTCCGGCAATTCCGCAATGATCGTGACGGCTTCCTTGCCGGCCAGCAGCTTGCCGCCGGCCGCGCCGCCAAGCTTGAAGAAGTCGTTGTCCTTGAGTCCTGCGAGCTTGCCGGCGCCGACCACGATCAGGCGCGAGGCTTTCAGGCCCTCCGGGGCCAGAATATCGAGCGTGGACCCGCTCTTGCCCTTGAACTGGTTGGTCGCAGCCGCCCGCGCGACCAGATCCGCGGCCGCCCCCAGCGCCTTGCGGGTTGCCGGGCCGAATTTCAGCGAATCATCGCAGAAAACCACCAGAATGCCGCGCGGGGTGGCGGAAAACGGGACGAAGCCGACCTTGACGGCATCGGGCATAGGAAAATCCTCCAAAATCGGGGCTGTCGCTGGTCGGGAACCCGCCGGGCGGCGTTCGAAATGCTCTCATCCGGCCGCAATTCACGTCCGTCAAGAGCACGTCCGCCACACTATGACCTGCCTGCACCCGCTGCCAAGCGCCGGCAGTGGCCGGCAGGCCACATCGGGCGAATTATTAACCTTATCCCGAGGGCGCCATGGCACAGCCATTTTGTTGACGGATCAAAGGGATGGTATGAGAGAATAGCTGGCTGGATAAAGCGCGGCGCGACCTGGGGGATCCCGGCTTCGGGATTGGTCGCGGAACCGCAGATCCGGTGCGCAGGGCGGGATCGTGCGGTAGCGATGGGGTCGATCGACAAGTACATTTTTCGCACGACGCTGGCGTCGTTTGCGCTCGTTCTGGTCAGCCTGACAGGGGTGATCTGGATTACGCAGGCGTTGCGCGGCATCGACCTGATGACGAGCCAGGGCCAGACCATCGTCACCTTCCTCGGCATCACCAGCCTCGTAATCCCGGCGCTGGTGCTGATCATCTCGCCGATCGCGCTGATGATCGCGATCTCGCACACCCTCAACAAGCTCGCGACCGATTCGGAGATCATCGTGATGAACGCGGCCGGCTTTTCGCCGTTCCGGCTGTTCCGTCCGTTTCTCTATGCGACCATCGTGGTGGCGATCCTGGTTGCCTTCATCGCCGCCTATCTGGCGCCCGACGGCATGCGCCGCCTGAAGCAGTGGGATGCCGAAATCACCGCCGACGTCCTGACCAACATCCTGCAGCCCGGCCGCTTTGCCCAGCTCGATCAGAATCTGACGATTCGCATTCGGGAGCGGCTGCCCGGCGGCGTGCTCGCCGGCATTTTTGTCGACGACCGCCGCGATCCGAAGGAACGCGTCAGCATCGTCGCCGACCACGGGACGGTCGTGAAGAACGGCACCGGGTCGTTTCTGATCCTCGAGGACGGGAATCTGGAGCGGTTCGAAGCCGGCAAACGCGATCCCGCGCTGGTCAAGTTCGAGCGCTATGGTTTCGACATGTCGAAATTCTCCAATCAGGGCCACGACGCCACCTTGGGGATTCGCGAACGCTATCTCTGGGAATTGCTCGCCCCGGCGGCCGACGATCCGGTCTACATGCAGTTGCCCGGACAGTTCCGCGCCGAGTTGCATGACCGTTTCATGTCGCCGATCTATCCGTTCGCATTCGCCGCCCTCACCTTCGCGTTTCTCGGCGCACCGCGCACGACGCGCCAGAGCCGCAATTTCTCGATCGGCAGTTCGATTCTCGCGGTGTTCGGGCTGCGGATGGCGGGATTTGCCTGCTCGGTCATGGCGGTGAAATCGCCGTTCGCGCCGGCCGTTCAATATCTGATGCTGGTGGCGGCGATCGCCGCCGGCCTCTGGATCATCGTCGCCGGCGTGGTGATCGAGCCGCCCGCGGCACTGATCGAAGCCATCAACAGATCGAACGCGCGTCTTTTGCGGCTGATCGGGCGGCCCGTCACAGCATGAGCATGGTAACCAACACGCTCGGGCGATACTTTGCCGGCCGCTTCGTAATCTCGGCGGTGGGCGTGTTCGCGTCCATCTTCGTGCTGCTGGTGCTGGTCGATTACATCGAAATGGTCCGGAGGACGTCGGGGCTGGTGTCGGCATCGGCGATCGTCGTGGCGGAAACGTCGCTGTTCCGGGTCCCGCAGCTGCTCGAGAAGATGATGCCGTTCTGCATCCTGATCGGGGCGATGACCTGTTATCTCGCGCTTTCGCGGCGGCTGGAACTGGTGGTCGCGCGCGCCGCCGGCGTTTCGGCCTGGCAGTTCATCGCGCCGGCGCTGGCCAGCGCCATCGTGCTCGGCGTTCTGGCCACCACCGCCTACAATCCGATGTCCGCCAATCTGCGCGAGCTCTCCAAGAAGATGGAGGCGGAGCTGTTGGGCTCCGCGCCCGGCGGCGGCATCCAGGACGCCGCCGGCTTCTGGCTCAATCAGGTCAATAGCGACGGCCAGACCATCATCAACGCGGCGCGCAGCGAGCAGCAGGGCGTGCGGCTGACCGGGCTGACGCTGTTCCGATTCGACAATGACTTCCAGTTCAAGGAGCGAATCGAAGCGCGCGAAGCAACCCTCGAAGACGGCTACTGGCTGTTCAAATCGGTCCGCCGCTATTCCCTCGATTCGCCTCCGCTCGACCAGGACAGTTTTCGGCTCGCGACCAGCCTGACGCCCGCCCAGGTCCGCAACAGTTTCTCCACCCCAGAAACTGTGTCTTTTTGGCAACTCCCGAGCTATATCCGGTCTTCGGAAAGCTCGGGATTTGCGACCGCCGGCTACCGGCTGCAGTACCATAAACTCATCGCACAGCCGTTTTTGCTGGCCGCAATGGTCATGCTGGCGGCGTCCGTCTCGTTGCGCTTCTTCCGTTTCGGCGGCGTGCAAAAGATGGTTTTGAGTGGCGTGGGCGCAGGCTTTCTGCTCTACGTTCTGTCGAAAGTAACTGAGGATTTGAGCAAGGCTGAGTTGATGAATCCGATCGCTGCGGCGTGGCTGCCCGTGCTCGTGGGCGGCCTCACCGGCTTTTTGGCCTTGCTGTACCAGGAGGACGGGTAGTGGCTGT
>JBAUUA010000595.1:0-5296 GCA_049582465.1 Bradyrhizobium sp.
TTCGGTGCCAAGGACGGCCTCGTTCATATCAGCCAGCTCGCGTCCAACCGCGTGCAGAAAACCTCCGACGTCGTCAAGGAAGGCGACAAGGTCAAGGTCAAGCTGCTCGGCTTCGACGACCGCGGCAAGACGCGGCTGTCGATGAAGGCGGTCGACCAGGTGACCGGCGAGGATCTCGAGGCCAAGCAGAAGACCGATGCGCCGCCGCGCGAAGCCGCCGGCGAGTAATTCGTCTCTCGAAAAATTGTTACAAAAGGGCGGCCGCTTGAGCCGCCCTTTTTTGTTGCCCGTTCCGAAGCAATGTCCCTTCCCGCGCGATGACAGCTAGCCCCGCTTGCGGTCCGCGAAGCTCGCGGGCGACACTTCGAGGCTCTCCTTCACCACCTCGCCGAGTGCTGAAAAGTCAGCCTTGCGCGGCGAGGTGCGGCGGAACACCAGTCCGATGTTGCGGCCGGGCTGCGGATTCTGAAGGCGCAGGAATTTCACCCGGTCATCGCGCCGCTCGACGTCGGCGGCGATCTGCGGGATCAGCGTCACGCCATAGCCGCTCGCGACCATCTGCATCACCGTGCTGAGGCTCGAGGCGCCGAACACGGTGCCCGTGCCGGCGCCGGGCATTTGCGCCCGCGCCGCAGTCGCGCAGAACGCCAGCGCCTGATCGCGCAGGCAATGGCCGTCCTCGAGCAGGATCAGGCGGCTTTGATCGATGTCGGTCGCCGCCACCCGCGCGTTCTCTCGGCGCGGATCGTTCGCGGGCACCGCCAGCAGGAATAGATCCTCGAACAGGTCAAGCGCATCGATATCCGGCTCCGCCACCGGCAGCGCAAGCATCGCCGCATCGAGCGCGCCGCTCTTGATGTCCTCGATCAGCTGCCGGGTCTGGGTTTCCCGCAGCTCGAGCCGCAATTCCGGAAACTGCGACTGCAGCAGCGGCAGAATGCGTGGCAGCAGATAGGGCGCCAGCGACGGAATCACCCCGAGCGTCAGCCGGCCGGTCAACAGGCCGCTGCGATGGCGGGCGAAGTCGACGAGATCGCGCGAGGCCGTCAGCACCGCTTCGCCGCGTTGTGCGATTTCGCGCCCGACATCGGTCAGCATCACGTCGCCCGGACGCCGTTCCACCACGGCGACGCCGAGGGTGCGCTCGAGGTCGCGGATCTGCATCGACAGAGCGGGCTGGGTTACGGCACAGGCCTCGGCAGCGCGGCCGAAATGGCCGTGCTTGGCGAGCGCGGAGAGATAGCGAAGCTGTCGCAGCGTGATCATTCCGATAAGATAAACTGATCGAGAGCTCAAGACAAATCGACTGGACCTGATGCTGGATATCTTCCAATGTGTGGTCACAGCGAATTTGGCGAGAGGCACCAACCCTGCGGATCCGGGACCATTTGGTTGTTCCAGGTCAATGCGTCTGCGGTCGCTTCCTTCGTCAATTGCGCCCTGCCCCACCTGCCGGAAGGAGCAACAGCCGTGGCTGACCGCCCCCAATTGACGACCGGCGCCGCGGCGCACTTCTAAACGGTGGCCGGCGAACCCGCTGCGGCCGATGCGGCGTGCAAGCCGCACGGCTTCGTCCTGAAATCAGAAACGCGATAGGAGAAAAACATGGACGCAAAGACTGACGATAGCGCCGGCAAATGCCCGTTCACCGGCCACGGACACCGGAACCGCGACTGGTGGCCGGAGCACCTCGATATCGGCGTGCTCCATACCAACGCGCCCGCGGCCGATCCGATGGGCGAAGCGTTCGACTATGCCAAGGAATTCGAGAGCCTCGACCTTGACGCCGTGATCAAGGACCTGCGTGCCCTGATGACGGATTCGCAGGAGTGGTGGCCGGCCGACTTCGGTCACTATGGCGGCCTGTTCATCCGCATGGCGTGGCATAGCGCCGGTACGTACCGCATCACCGACGGCCGCGGCGGCGCCGGCGCCGGTCAGCAGCGCTTCGCGCCGCTCAACAGCTGGCCGGATAACGCGAACCTCGACAAGGCGCGCCGTCTGCTGTGGCCGATCAAGCAGAAATATGGCCGCAAGATTTCCTGGGCCGACCTGATGGTTCTCACCGGCAATGTCGCCCTGGAATCGATGGGCTTCAAGACGTTCGGCTTCGCCGGCGGCCGCGCCGATGTGTGGGAGCCCGAGGAGCTCTATTGGGGTCCCGAGGGCACCTGGCTCGGCGACGAACGCTACAGCGGCGAACGTCAGCTGGCCGAACCGCTCGGCGCGGTGCAGATGGGACTGATCTACGTCAATCCGGAGGGCCCGAACGGCAATCCTGATCCGGTCGCGGCAGCCAAGGACATCCGCGAAACCTTCTTCCGCATGGCGATGAACGACGAAGAGACCGTGGCGCTGATCGCCGGCGGTCACACTTTCGGCAAGACCCACGGTGCCGGCGATCCCTCGCTGATCGGCGTCGAGCCGGAGGGTGCTGCGATCGAGGACCAGGGCCTCGGCTGGAAGAGCAAATACGGCACCGGCATCGGCGCCGACGCCATCACCGGCGGTCCGGAAGTGACGTGGACGCAAACGCCGACGAAGTGGAGCAACCACTTCTTCGACAACCTGTTCAAGTTCGAATGGGAGCTGACGAAGAGCCCGGCCGGCGCCAAGCAGTGGAAAGCGAAAGGCGCCGAGGCCACGATCCCCGACGCTTATGACAAGTCGAAGAAGCATGTTCCGACCATGCTGACCACCGACCTTTCGCTGCGCTTCGACCCGGCCTATGAGAAGATCTCGCGGCGCTTCTACGAGCATCCGGACCAGTTCGCGGACGCGTTTGCCCGCGCCTGGTTCAAGCTCACCCACCGCGACATGGGGCCGATCGCGCGCTATCTCGGCAAGCTCGTGCCGAAGGAAACACTGATCTGGCAGGACCCGATTCCCCCCGCTGATCATCCGCTGATCGGCGAGCAGGACATTGCGGCCCTGAAGGCAAAAATCCTCGGATCCGGCCTCACCGTTTCCCAATTGGTCTCGACCGCCTGGGCATCTACCTCCACGTTCCGCGGCTCCGACAAGCGCGGTGGCGCGAACGGCGCGCGCATTCGCCTGAGCCCCCAGAAGGATTGGGAAGTGAACAATCCGCCTGAGCTGGCGAAGGTCCTCGCCAAGCTCGAAGCGATCGGTAAGGAGTTCGGCAAGAAGGTGTCGCTCGCCGACCTGATCGTTCTCGGCGGCAGCGCCGCGATCGAGAAGGCGGCGAAGGATGCCGGCCTGACCGTGACGGTCCCGTTCACACCGGGCCGCGCGGACGCTTCGCAGGAGCAGACTGATGCTGCCTCCTTCGCGCCGCTCGAACCCCGCGCCGACGGCTTCCGCAACTACATCAGCGGCAAGCGGCAGTTCATGCAGCCGGAGGAGGCCCTGGTGGATCGGGCGCAACTGTTGACGCTGACCGCCCCCGAGATGACGGTGCTGGTCGGCGGCCTGCGGGTGCTCGGCGCCAATGCCGGCAACTCCAAGCACGGCGTCTTCACCAAGAAGCCGGAAACGCTGACGAACGACTTCTTCGTCAACCTGCTCGACATGGGCACGGTGTGGCAGCCGGCTGGTTCCGAGGGCGAGTACGAGGGCCGCGACCGCAAGACCAAGGCGGTGAAGTGGACCGGCACCCGCGTCGACCTGATCTTCGGGTCGCATTCCCAGCTCCGCGCCATCGCGGAAGTCTATGGAAGCGCGGACGCCAAGGAGAAGTTTGCGAAAGACTTCGTCAAGGCGTGGACCAAGGTGATGAACGCGGACCGTTTCGACCTCGCCTGATCCGCAGCGGAAGATGCTGCCGGGCAAGCCAGCGGCGGCATAAATTTCCGCTTTCGATTGAAGTTGAAGAAGCCCCCGCGATACTATCGCGGGGGTTTTTTCTTGGTTTGACATCGGGCAGCCTGCTGCCGAAGGATCCCATGCGATGGCGCCCCCGACGATCCGCCCCGCCCGGCCGGAGGAATATGACGAGATCGCCCGCGTCTGGATGAACAGCTGGGCTTCCACCGGGCTCGAGGACGCCAGCAATTTCCTGCTGGCGAAGCTGCGCGCGCGGATTCCGCAGGAGGTCGAGAGGGGCTGGAGCCTGTTCGTCGCCGATGATGACGGCACGATCGCCGCGATGCTGGCCTTGCATCTGCCCGAAATCTATCTCGACCAGCTGTTCGTCGCCCCGGAATATCAGGGACGCAATATTGGCAGGCAGCTGCTCGGCTTCACCCGCCAGCTTCTGCCCGACGAAATCTGCCTGCGCTGCGTGCGCGAGAATGAAAAGGCCTGGCGCTGGTATGAGCGCGGGGGTTTTGTGTTTGAAAAGGAGCAGGTCGAACCGATGACCGGGTTTGTCATGAAATATTATCGCTGGAAGAAGGAAACCGTCAGATGATGAAGCTTTACTGGTCGCCGCGTTCGCGGTCGTTTTCGGCGCTGTGGTTGATGGAGGAAACCGGGCAGCCTTATGAGCGGGTGCTGACCGACATTTCCAAAGGCCAGCAGAAGTCGCCGGAATATCTCGCCATCAATCCAATGGGCAAGGTGCCGGCGCTGCGGGACGGCGAGGCGACGCTGGCGGAGGCCGCGGCGATCTGCGCCTATGTCGCCGAGCGCTATCCGCAAGCCAACCTCGCGCCGCCGGTCGGCGATCCCCTGCGCGCCAGATATCTTTACTGGCTGTTCTTCGCGCCCGGCTGCATCGAGCCCGCCATGGTGCAGGTCGCGACCAAGGTCGAGATGAATCCGGTCGCCGCGGGCTGGGGCGATGCGCAGCGGGTGTTCGATGTACTCGATGCGGCGCTCGAAAAAGGACCGTGGATCCTCGGAGACGCCTTCTCGGCGGCCGATATCGCGATCGGATCAGGGCTGAATTTCGCGGTGCGGCTGTTCAAGATGGTGCCGGCGCGGCCGTCATTCGACCGCTACATCGATCGCTGCGCGGCCCGCCCGGCGTTCCAGCGCGCGAGCGTCATCGCGGCGGGATGAGCGTGGGCCTCAGTCTGCGGTATCCTTCAGATGTTCCGGTCGCGGCATCAGGACGATGTTGTAGCCGGAATCGACGTAGTGAATCTCGCCGGTAACGCCGCCGGACAGATCTGACAGCAGATACAGCGCCGAGCCGCCGAGTTCATCCAGGGTCACACCGCGGCCGAGCGGCGAATGTTTTTGCATGAAGGCAAACATCGCGCGGGAGTCGCCGATCACGGCGCCCGCAAGCGTCCGGACCGGTCCCGCCGAAATCGCGTTGACGCGGATGCCGCGCGGACCGAAATCCGCGGCGAGGTAGCGCGTCGAGGCCTCCAGCGCGGCCTTGGCT